>JAFDVT010000477.1 GCA_018268875.1 Acidobacteriota bacterium | reverse complement strand
TATCGAGGCTGGGCGATGTCGTCGGTGCTGCTGCTGAAGTCGGGAACGCCGTTCAATGTCCAGACCGGTTCCGACGGACCGGGCTTCGGCAATGTGGACGGCAATGGCGGGGATCGCCCGAACCTGCTCGATCCTTCGATTCTGGGGCGCACGATTGGCAATCCCGATACGTCGCGGTTGCTGCTGCCGCGCGGCGCGTTTTCCTACATCGTGCCGGGGCAGGAAACGGGCAATTTGGGGCGCAATACGTTTCGCAAAGGACCGATCCGTAATGTCAACGCGGCGCTATCCAAGTCCTGGGTAGTTCGCCAGGATTACCGGCTCCGGTTCTCGGCGGAGTCGATCAACCTGTTCAACACGCCGCAGTTCGCAGATCCCGGATTTGAGCTGTCGAACCCCAATTTCGGCCAGATTACGAATACTTTGAACGACGGGCGGACGTTCCGCTTCGCTCTGCAACTGCTGTTCTGACGCTTGTCAGTGTGCCCAAGCTTCCGCCAGCTTCGACAGCCTCGCATCGGCCGGAGCAGCATCGGCGGCCGCGCGCAGAGCAGCGGCGGCACGTTCCCGTGCCGGAGTTTTGATCGCTGCCGCGAAACGTGCGCGCAGTTCCTTGTCCTTGGCCGGATCCGCATCGAGCTTGGCGCCGATGGACGCCGCCAAGTGTCCGGCCCACATCTTTCTGCCCTGCGGGTCCGGATCGGTGATCAACGCCTGCAGCAACGCGCCCAGCACCGCAACATTCGCTGCATCGGGACCCAGTTCCGGCATAAGGTACGAACGGCCGCACATTTCGAGCACCATCTGCGTCCGAACGGTTGCGCTGGCGCTCACAAAGGCTTTGGCGATGATCTGCGCGTTTACCGGGCGCGGCGCTACGGCGGGGTTCCGCAAGTTTAAGATGGCGTACGCGCGCGAGATGCCGTCGGGCGACCCGATCAGCGCGGGCAGATACTCCACACGCTTGGCTTCCGGCATCCGGGCCGCCTCCACGCAGCGGCGCAAACCTTCCACGGCGGGATCGTTCCAGCCGGTCAGCTTCCAACCGGCGAGCGCCGTCCAGTGATTGCTTCCGCCGGCGGGAAGTTGCAGGGCGAACAGCATCTGCAGTCCATTCTCGAATTCGAGCGAGTTCCACATGTCGCGGCCGTCGCGGAAACGCATCTGTTCGTTGGCGATGCGGCGTCCGGCGATGGACATCACATCGTCGCGCTTGGGGCGGCCGGGGCCCGAGAAAACTTCAACGACATCCGCCGTGATGACGCCGGATTCATAGGCTACGCCGCCTGCTGCCGGGCCAGCGGGCGTCCACTGCGCCGAGCTCACGGTGACGTGCACCAGCGCGACTTTCGGATCGCCGATGAAGGCGGCTATGTTCGCTGTTATTGGTGGAATCATGAGGGATGTTGTTCCTTTTCGTGCGCCTCGCTGCTGCGGCTGCTGTGCGATCGCCATCGACGCCGCTGCCAACAGGACAGTCGCGATTGCGATGCATGCACTACTTCTAGTCCTCGAAAATAATCTCCACATCGCGAAAAATGGGCGTAAATGTTTCGTATCCGGCAACGCCCGCATCCTGTCCGTTGGTCGCCGCATTGATGAGCGTGAATCCAGTGGAATCATCCGTGGTGGTCGCTCCGTTCGCCGTGTAGGTCGCCGCTCCGGTAGTTTTGACGTCTCCATCGAAGTGCGCGCTCCACCTGTTTTCAGCATGCACTACGATCGCGTCGGGCGCCTGCAAACTGAAGCTCGCGACGGCGGCGCGAAAGCCGTTGATGCCTGTAATTTTGTTGGCGCGGCTTCCATTCTTCGGGTGGGTCGAACGGAATCCGCCTCCGGGAGAATCGTGGCCGAACCAGGACCGGATCTTCGCCTGCTGGTTGGGCTGGATCGAAGGCGTATTCAAGTCCGCGTACGGCGGAACCGCATCGTTGGCATTGGAATCGACCACGGGAAGACGAGGCGCGCCAGGCTTGGGCGGCTTGGTGTTTTCGCGCGCCGCGCCGCCACCCGAATAGAGCGCGGACAGCGTGTCGGCGATGCCGCTTTGCAGATAGCGCACTTCCACCTGATCGATACCGAGCTCCTTGGTATTGCTGCCGCCGATCAGTTCCACCTTGGTGATCGTTGCGGACCACGCGATCGTACCCGGCGTTGGCAAAAACACTCCGGAAGAGAATCGGACGGCGGCGGCTGTCGACGCGTTGTCGACATATCCGGCGCTCGTGACGTTGACCGTCGCAGTATCGGTGTGCACGATGACGGCAACGAACACGACGTTCCACACAATCTTCGACCCGCCGGGGGCCGTGGCGATCACAGAGAAGGAGCCCTGCTGATCGGCCTTGAGCTGCGCCTTGCGGCCGTTCGGCACGATCGTGCAAGCCGGGTTGGAGTTCTCGTTCGGCTTGACCGTCCAGGTGATTTCGCACGTGGAGGTGCTGGTAACGGCTTCCAGATCGACGTCGTTACAGCCTTGCACCAGAATCACCGGCACGTTGGTCGCAAGCGCCTCATCCTGCGAGGTGCTCGGCGTCAACGTTCGCGCGGGATTGGTCCGGGAAGGGTCGCGCACGCTCTTGGTGCTGGGCAGCGTGGCTTTGATTTCGGTGACCTTGCAGGCCTCGTTCACCGAGCCGCCTTCGCAAGGGGACGACGCCACCAGACGATGATAAAAGCGGCAGGCGAACGTGTCGTGCGTATTGTCGAACGTACGCCGGTCGCCGGCCGGAGTACGGCGCTTTTCTCCGTCGCTCCAGAACCTGGCCTTGCACCCGGAAGTGCCATCCTTCACCGTGGGACAGGGCCATTTTCCGGGGTCCACGACGCTGCCGGGGCGGAACAGCAAGGCCATCACACGCCGGTTGACCGAGTTTTCTTCATTGCGCTTGGTCTTGTCGGAGGACGCCGCGAAGGCTTTGTCCTCGGCGGACGAAAACACCATGAAGGGATTGAATTCGCCGCAACCCTGATAGTCGCCCTTGCCCTTGGAGTCCGCGCCTTTGGCGAGGAAATCGGCCTTCGTGAGTTGGTACGGCGCGCCCGCGGTGGTGACGCAGAGGCGGTCCATGTAGGCCTTAAAGAGCTTGGCTCGCGTCCCCGAATCCGCGGTACCGCTTTGGCCGAGACCGTTTTTGCCTTGAAAACTCTTGATCGCCGCCGTGGTCTCGCTCGAAGACGATCCGGTGACGGTGACAGTTTCGCCGCATTCACGCAGCATGATCTGAATGGATTTGGTGCCCCAATTGTCACCGGTGGGGTGCGAGTACAGATCCTCCCAAATCGCGGTGTCGCGAATCAACAAGCCGTAGATCGCGCTGGCGCGACGACCGCTGAGGTCCTTGTTATAGGTGTCGTCACCGATCGGATCGGCGTGGCCGAACAACGACAGGGGCGCGCCGGGATGGGCCTTGCGAAGGTCGTCCAGCATGCCCATTTCGTCCTTCAAATCCGGGGTGGGAAACGACGAACCGAATTCGAAGCGCACGTCGTCGACGCGCCAGCATCCGACGGGAATGAGAAAGGCGCGGATGACGTTGAACTTCGCGTCGACGGCCGGCGCCACGCGGAACGGATGCAAATCCGGTTCCGGATGAGAAAGCGCGACGCCACCGGATTTGGAACTTGGATCAGGCATTTTCCTTTAACACCCGTGTACCGTCACCAGCTTGGTTCGCGTCGTCGCGTCGCACGTGCCGGTGACCTTGATTTTGTTGTCGCATTGGAACTCTTCGACAGCGCTGCGGAATTTTTCGTCCTTGGGGTCGGTCGTGTCTCCCGCTTCGTAGCCGAGATTGTTGAGGCGCGCCGTCTGGCCGGAGATTTCCTCCACCGGATCCAGAGAACCAATCAGCAGTTGCGCCTCGGCAACGCCTGTCAATACAAACGTGCCGTTGCGGCTGCTGCGTTTGATCACGGACTGCGTTTTGCCGTCGCCATCGGTGGTGGGAGGGGGCGCGGCGGCGCCTTCCACAGCGATCGTGACCGCCGCGCCGGCAATGGGTTTGGCGTTGATGTCCTGGAACTGCAAGTTGAGCTTGAGCTTGGCCAGCTTCACTTTGAAGACGTTGTATTTGGCGGTCGGCGCGTCCTCGGACTTTTCCACCTTGTCGGGGACGAATACAACGTCGCCCGGCAGCAACACATGCGGGTTGGGCCGCACCTCGCGGAGCGCCGCGTTGTTGCCGTGGTTCCAGATCGTCTCCCACTTGGAGAAGCCATACGTTTCGGCAATGCTGGAAATCGTTTCTCCCTGAACGACAGTATGGTTCGGCATCAGCTTGACCTGCTCCATTCCGAGGCGTCAAAGTCGGGAAACCAAACCTCGCAGGTGCCGGGATCGATGTTTGTAACGCGGACACGGCCGGAGGCATCGAGGGTTCCGGCCCGTTTGGAGCCATCGGTGATCTTCAGGATGTAGCGCGCCCCGGCTACCGGTTCGCCTTCCTCGTCGATCAGCTGCACGTCTACCCAGGTCTTGTCCTTGACGGGATCTGTCTTCGGCGGCATGTCAGACGACGACGAGGACGCGCGTGAGGGACGGGTCTGCGACCCCTTGCCACTCGTGCCATCTCCGGCGGAACCGGAGCCCGACCGGCGGGCGATGATGACGAGGTCGCCGGCACGCAGACGGTCATTGATGGTTTCGGCAATCAGAACGCTGTTGGCGAGGTCGGCCGGAGGCCTGCCTTTGAGGGCCTTGTAGAGGTTAGCGGCACTAATGCGCGCGGCGGGTTCCCGGAAGACGTTCATGGGCAAGGGCCGGGCGGGCGCCGCGGATTCGTCATCGGCCAGGTCCGTGCGGAGACAGATTTCGAGTTGGCCAAACCGCCATGTCGTTCGTAGTGGCATTCCGAGCTTGTCTAACATGGTATGCGTAAAAGGCCGGAGGAATGGTCAAAATGAGCGGGGCGATTTGGGTTGTGGAGACTACCGTCCGGCTCCAAGGGCTTGCTACCATCGTAGGAGTCGGGGCGTAGCGCAGTCTGGTAGCGCACCTGCCTTGGGCGCAGGGGGTCG
>JAFDVT010000476.1 GCA_018268875.1 Acidobacteriota bacterium | reverse complement strand
GACTCCCGTGCTCCAATCATACCGTGGACCGCGCTGCCGCCATACCGGCTTCAACGACGCATTGTACTGGGTCTCTTCCGTCGAGACGAGGAGCCAGGTCGCAGGCTGGTTGGGATCCTGTCCATTGGGGCCAAACGGGTGATCCCAGACTGAAACCGTGTTCAGGACCGGCAACCCGGCGACCTTCACCGTGACTGTCCGCAGGCTCTTTCCGACGATCAGCGGCGCCTGTGTCGAGTATTCGGCGATGTCGGTCCCGGTTGGAAAGTATCCGTTCGGCGTGAACACTCCGTTCACGGGATCCCACACGCCCACCTGGTAGCGGTAATCGGCGGCGACTCCATTGGGAGCCACGATCTGGACCGGTTTGTTCCAGAACTTTGCCGGAGTCGGTGCCGATGCGCGCAAGGTTTTAATGACGCTCACCTCGGGTGCAGCCGATGCGCCGGCATAACGGGAAACAGTGGCAACGGTGATTGGAGCACTCGGGCCTTGCGGCGCATCGAAAAGGTACTGCGCGGTCTGGGAAAAATCCCACTGCGTCGCAGTTCGCTGGGTGGTTGTCCCCAGAACGGTCGTTGTCTCGTCGCTCACGGCACGCACAGCACCCGTCCAGTCCGCGACATAGGCATAGGTTGTGGCGACGCAGTTGGAAGGCGTTGCGAGATCCGGGTGGCTCGGTGCATCAAGCCAGGGACGCAGCACCCGCTGCACGCGTCCCATGGCCAAACCGCTCAGGTGGTACTCCTGTCGCGACCAGTTGCCATCGGGAAGGATCGTATGCTTGAGCCGCCCGTTTGTGGCGATCTGCGATGGCGTGTCATAAAACGCATACTGCGTGGTGAGCGCTGCTCCGGCGGGATCCTCCACCCGGCGGATGACCTCGCGGCCCCAGGGAAAGTCGTGGTACTCAAAGAGCGTTTCACGGACTGAGACCAGGTCCGGTCCCTTGAACACGCGCAGTTCCTCGATGTTGCCGGCTGCGTTGGTTGACTGGGAACGCTCCTCGATCACCAGGCCGCCAGGACTCGTGCGCCGCCAGGTATTGGAACCCACCGGATCGATCTCGGTGGTTTCTTCGTCGATTCCGACAATCCGCGCATGCACCAGATGGCCCGAAGAGGGAACCGGACGAGTGAGCCGGTGCACGATCATTGGCTGCGCCGCGGAATCGATTGTGTAGAGATTGCCGCTCTTTCCGGTGCTTGCCGACCAGGCGTAAAAGCGGATCTCAAGGCCATTGCTGATCGACTGGATGTCCACCAATGCCTGCGGCACCGCCACTTGGCGCAGTTCCCCCACGGGCTCGTTGATCACCTCGATTTCTCCCCCCGCGGGAGCTGTCCGTTTCGAGCTCGAGAGACCCGACGTTGCGACCCAGTTCGGTGCGAGCGCGAGCGGATCCAGCGCTTTCGACGTTGCTCCCACTCCCAGGCTGGCCACCCAGTTGACATCACCCAGCGAGAGGGAACGCGACTGACCGATCGCGGGTGACACGGCCACAGGAGAGCCGAGCCGGACCGGCCATCCTCCGACGAAAGCCTCGGGATTGGAGGGATCGAACTCCACGCTCATTTGGGAGGATCCGAACGGAGCGCCGTTGACCAGGCTTTCGGTATCGGGATCGGCGAAGAACTCGGCGCGGACCGTGCCAGAGTACTGGGTGTAGCAGTAGTTTTCGTCCGGTGCCCAGACAAACGACAGCCCGTAGGTGCGACCCGGCTCCATTGAAAAATATATCGGAGCGCTCGTGCGTGTCGTGCCATCCGAGGAGCCGGTTTCCGAAAGCGGAACACCACCGAAATTGGCCTGAAAGACCTCGGTGTTCTCGTAGATAAAACGAACACCGACCAGTTGCTTTGGGCGGACGAATGACGGATCGCGCGCGAACGAGGCTCCAGTTGCAAGAATTGCGACCGCGAGGGCGGCAAGGAAACCTTTCATGGCGCCGCCTCCTTTCCGCGGCCAAGTCGCGGTGTGAGTTTGCTCGGCGGAGCCGCCTTCTCCGGTCCGCGATCCGGCTTTCGTTCCTGCGCGTTCAGCCGGGATTCAAGTGCGAGCGCCTCCGCGGAAATCGGGTTCACCGCGAGCACGCGTGCCAGTTCGCGCCGCGCAGCTGTGCGGTCGCCGAGTATCAACGCATGCACCCGGGCCTTGATGAGAATGGCCTGCTCCCGGCGAGCGGGAATCGACTCCAACTCGCCCAAGAGGGAAAGGACGGCCCCAAAACCCTTTCGCGCTTCGTCCAGGCGGCCGTTCTCAAGATCGGCGCTGGCTTGCGTCCACGCCTTGAAAAACGCCGTTGCATGAGCCTTCGGCAGGCTCAGCTTCAGGAATGCATTGGGATCCGACGGCGGTGCCTGCTCGCGCGCGGCCGTTTGCCCGCTCAGGCGTCCCTCGCTGGGCAGCACCGCCAGCAGCAGAATCGCCAGCAAAACTCCTTGGACAAATCGCCTGCACGCCGGCGAGCACGCAACGAGATGAAACGATCCTCTACGATTGTCGCGGTAACCGCCTACGGCACGGCAGCTTGTGTGTGTTGGGGGCGAACATGGGGTGCTGCACGAAGCCTCCGTGAATGCGATGATCGGGGGAAGGATCAGAGCCTTGGTGCGCTGCGAGATCAGCCCG
>JAFDVT010000475.1 GCA_018268875.1 Acidobacteriota bacterium | reverse complement strand
GCCGGCGAAATTGTGGACGGCGCCAACGTCGAAGGGGAAGTGGCGGCGAACCTCGAACGCTTGCGTAGGCCGTCCCTGCGCCGCGTCATCAACGCCACCGGCGTCGTTCTGCACACCAACCTCGGTCGCGCGCCGCTGCCCGCCTTTACCCCCATCGCCGGCTATTCGAACCTCGAATACGACCTCGAAACCGGCAAGCGCGGCAAGCGCGACTCTCACCTGTCGCCCTTGCTTGACCGCGTCACCGGAGGCCAGCAGTCCATTGTCGTGAACAACAACGCGGCGGCGGCGTACCTCGTGCTGCACGAATTCGGCGGCGAGGTCCTGGTATCGCGCGGCGAACTCATCGAAATCGGCGACGGCTTCCGGATTCCCGACATCCTGGCGCACTCCGGGGCCACCCTGCGCGAGGTCGGCACGACCAATCGCACTCGCATCGACGATTACCGCAACGCCATCACGGACCGTACGCGACTGATCCTGCGCGTCCATCCCAGTAACTTTCAAATATCCGGGTTCACGTCCAAACCGGAGCTATCGGAACTCGCCGGCCTGTCGGCCGAAACCGGCATCCCGGTCTACGAGGACTTGGGCAGCGGTTGCGCCTGGGAAGGATTGGGCGAGCCTCTGGTACGCGATTCGCTCGCCGCTGGTATAAACCTCGTGTCGTTCAGCGGCGACAAGCTCATTGGGGGTTCGCAAGCCGGCATCATCACCGGCGACGCGCACCTGGTGCAGCGCCTGCGCCGCAACCCGATGTTCCGGGCCCTACGCGTCGACAAACTGGTGCTGCAAGCCCTGGAAGAGGCGCTACGAGCCATTGTGTTCGGCGAGCAGGACCGCATCCCCGCCATCGCCCTGCTCAAGATGCCGCCGGAGCAGATTCGCCAACGCGCACTAGCCCTCGCCGGCCGGCTTCCGGAAGGCACCGTCGTCGAAGGACTGTCACTCGCGGGCGGCGGCGCGACGCCCGACAGGACCTTGCCTACCTGGCTTCTCCGCCTTCCTTCCGCCCGGCCGGAAGAGATGGAACGGCGTCTTCGCACCGCGTGCGACCCACCGGTGATCTGCCGTATTGCAGACGGCGCGTTGATCTTCGACCTCCGCACCGTCGACCCGCAGGACGACGCGTTACTCGTTGAACATCTGCGCGGCTGACGCGATGTCCTTGGACCCGAGCCTCCGCTTGAACTCGCTGGCGGCCATCTTCTGGATCTGCGCATAGCCGGTGCCATCGGAATTCGGATTGGTGATGATGACCTTTCCGGCATCCACATCGATGCCGCTCACCACCACGGCGTGTTCGCTCGGAACCGACAAGGCGCACCAGAACGGACCGTAGTTCTTCAATGTCTGGCCAAAGTAATCGAGGTCATCGGCCAGGGTCGAAAAGTAGCCGCGGCGGAATCCTGCGAGGCCAAGTACCAAGCGCGTGTACGGGTACTTCTCCTCGGGCAGGCCGTTGGTCCAAAAATCCTTGTAATCCAAACCGGCCTTCTCAATCCGTTCCCGAATCGAGCTGGTCGGCTTGCCTTTCCAGGTGAAAAGCATGCAGTAGGCCGCATACCAGCACGATTCCGCGGAACTCTGAAAGATAGTGGTGTCGATGTTGTAATTAATGGAGGGCAAAGCGTTTGCTCCTTACATGCGAACAAGCGCAAAAACTCCAGAAATCCGTCTACCCGATTTCGAAACTATCTCCCCTGGCCGGTGAAAACACATCCACCCGGTCGCCATACTCGGCGTGAATCGCCGCCGTCAGCGCCTGTTGGGGCACCGGTTCCCCGTGCACCAGAAACACCTTCTTCACCCGTCCCATCAACGGCTTCATCCACTCGATGAGCTCGTGTTGATCGGCGTGGCCGCTCAATTCATTGATCTTCACCACCTCGGCCCGCAAGCGGTACGGCTCGCCGAAAATATTCACTTCGGGCTGCTTTTCGACAATCCGCCGGCCCAGCGTGTGCTCGGCCTGGAAGCCTGTGATCAGCACCGTGTTGCGAGGGTCGCCGATATTGTTGCGAAGGTGATGCAGGATACGGCCCGCTTCGCACATGCCGGACGCCGAAATCACCATGAACGGTCCGCGCAGATCGTTCAGCGCCTTGGAATCGGCCACCTCGCGAACGTACTTCAACCGGAAGAAACCGAATGGATCCTGCCCGTTTTCGAGGAACTTCGCCGTGTCCTCGTCGTACGCTTCGGTGTGCTTGCGGAACACTTCGGTGACGTTCACGGCGAGCGGCGAATCGACGAAAATCGGCATCGCCGGGATTTTCTTCTCCAGAATGAGCTCATGCATCAACACGATCAACTGCTGCGTTCTGCCTACCGCGAACGCCGGCACGATGAGGCGTCCACCCCGGCCCCAGGTCCGGTTGATGGTGTCCGCAAGCTTTTGCTTCACCGGTTCCTCGCTCTGGTGTAGCCGGTCGCCGTAGGTGCTTTCCATGATCAGGTAGTCCACCGGAGGCATGGCTTCGGGGTCGCGGATGATGGGCAAGCCCTTGCGGCCCACATCGCCCGAAAACGCCAGCCGCGTACCGTTGTAGTCCACAATCACGCACGTGGACCCCAGCATGTGTCCCGCGTCGATCGTCGTGTACTTGATCCCGGGCTCGATCTCCTTGGTTTCATGCAGGTCCACCGTGCGGAACTGCCCGAACGTGCGTTCGGCGTCCTCGCGCGTGTACAGCGGCTTCACTTCCTCGGACTCGTCGAGTTCGCCCAGACGCCGGCGGCGCGCCTTGCGCTTGTTCAGGAACTCGGCGTCCATTTCCTGCAGGTACGCCGAATCGGTCAGCATCGGGCGGCACAGGTCCACCGTCGCCGGCGAGCTGTAAATCGGCCCCCGGTAGCCTTGCTTCACGAGATTGGGGAGGTTGCCCGCATGGTCGATATGAGCATGCGAAAGTATTACCGAGTCAATGTCTTGCGGGCGAAACGAGAAACAGCAATTGCGATTTCGAGCCTCGTCGCGATGGCCCTGGTACAAACCGCAATCCAGGAGAATATTCTTCCCGTTCACGGTGATCTGGTGCATGGATCCGGTGACGGTACGCGCCGCCCCCCAAAACGTGAGCTTCATGTCTCTTAGCATGACATGTACGGGACATCGTGAAAGGAACTGGTAAAGGTTATTTTGCAAGAGCTTAACAAGGAAAAAGTGCCGGGTGGCGTCGAAACTTCGTCATGTACCAGTGAATGCAAACCACGCGTTTCGCACACCTCGCTTTCCTCGCCGCCGCCTCGGCCGTTCTGGCCGTCGCGCAGACGCCCACACAAAGGGTGCTCGGCGTTGTTACCTCCGTCGATCCCGCCGCCAAGCAGCTTTCGGTCAAAACCGATTCCGGCGACATCTACGCCGTCGGTGTCCAGGACACCGCTAGAATCGTCAAGACGCCCCCCGGGGCGAAGGACCTGAAAGAGGCCAAGCCGGCCAAGCTGGACGAAATTCTGAAGGGCGACAAGGTCATCGCCACCGGCCTGCTGGATGCGAACGTCAAGACGCTCGAAGCCCAGCGCGTCATCGTGATGTCCCAGGCCGAGATCGCCAAAAAGCAGGAACGCGACAAACAGGAATGGATTCGCCGCGGCTGGACCGGTCGCGTTGCCGCCACGCCGGGCGCCGGAGCGCAGGCTGTGAAACTTCTGTTGCCAGCCGCCGCCGGAGCGCAGGCCGCTGGCGCCGAACCCAAGCCGGTAACCGTCAAGATCACCTCGTCGACCGTCGTTCGCCGCTACGCCCCGGACTCGATCAAGTTCGCCGACGCGAGCACCGCAACCCTCGCCGACATGAGCAAAGACGACCAGGTACGCGTCATCGGCGAAAAGAATGCCGACAACACGGAGATGGTCGCCGAAGAACTCGTCTACGGCACCTTCCGTAACACGGCGGCGATCATCGTCGCCATCGACGCCGACAAAGGCGTGATCACCGCCAAGAACTGGGAAACCAACAAACCGCTCACCATCCACGTCACGCCGGATTCGACCGTGAAAAAGTTGCCCTCCTTCCCCGGCATGGGCGGAGGCCCTGGCGCTCCCGGCGCCGGTGGCGGCGGATTTCCCGGCGGTGGTGGTGGACAGCGTCCCGCCATGGCCCCCGGCGGTAACGGTGGAGGCGCCCCAGGCCGTCCCGGTGGCTTCGGTGGTGGACCCGGAGGTGGCGGTGGCGGCGGAATGCGTGGCGGCGACATGAACGCCATGCTCGAACGTCTGCCCCAGTTGAAGATCACCGACTTCAAGCCCGGCGATGAACTCGTCATCAGCCACACCAAAGGCGTGCGTGCCGACGAGATCACCGCGATTTCCATGGTCGGCGGCGTGGAAAATCTGCTGAAGATGATCCAGGCCCGCAACGCGACCTCCGGTCCCAGCCTCGGCGGCGCGGGCGGTGGTGGCGCTGGCGGCGGTGGTATGGACCTCGGCGGCTTCGGCGGCATGAACCAGTAAGACAAGACAGTTTCAGAATCGATCGACCCAAAAAAACAAATGAATACTCTTCGCAATCATTCTGTCCGGGCCGGCGTCCTCGCCGCTATTATGGCCGCGGCGGCATTCTCGCAGACCCTGTATTCGCTGCGTGGCCGCGTGATGGACCAGCAGGACGCCGTCATCCCGGGTGCGACCGTTGTCCTTCGCGGACCCGGTGGCGAAACCACGGCGAAGTCCGGCGACGACGGCGCCTACACCGTGAACGGCCTTCGCCCCGGCAAATACACGGTTCGCGTCACATTGGCTGGCTTTGCCAAGTTTGAACGTCCGGTTGACGTGAACGGAAACCTGACCCTCGACATCCCGCTCATTGTCGAACTCGAAAAGCAGGCGGTGGACGTTTCCGCCGAAGAGCGAGGCAAAGTGGGCGTCGACCCCGATCAGAACTCCAACGCCCTGGTATTGAAGGCGGAGGATCTGGACGTTCTTTCCGACGACCCCGATCAGCTGGCGCAGGACCTGCAGGCATTGGCCGGTCCCGCCGCGGGCCCCAACGGCGGACAAATTTTTATCGATGGATTTTCCGGTGGCCAGTTGCCGCCCAAGTCCGCCATCCGCGAAGTGCGCATCAATTCCAATCCTTATTCCGCGGAGTTTGACCGCCAGGGCTTCGGCCGCATTGAAATCCTGACCAAGCCCGGCGCCGATCGCTTCCGTGGTTCGGCCAACTTCGGCTTCAACAACCAGGTGTTCAATTCCCGCAACCCGTTCCTCACCGAACGCGCGCCGTTCAACTCGCGGCTGTACGGCTTCAACTTTGGCGGCCCGCTGAGCAAGAAGAGTTCGTTCTCGATCGACGCCGACCGCCGCGAAATCGACGACAACTCGGTGATCAACGCCACCATTCTCGACAGCAGCCTCACGCCCACGCGCCTCCAGCAGGCCATCGACACGCCGCAGCGCCGCACCCACATCACGCCGCGGCTCGATTACGCCCTGGGCGCGAACCACACGCTTGTCGGCCGCTATTCGTACAACACCATGACGTCCAGCAACGACGGCATCGGCCAGTTCTCCCTCGGTTCCCGCGCCTACGACAGCACCAGCCGCGACCATACCGTGCAGTTGACCGAAACCTCGATCCTCAGCCCGAACCTGGTGAACGAAACGCGCTTCCAGTACACGCACGATCGCATCGCCAACAATGGCGACAACACCGTGCCTACCGTGCAGGTGCTCGATGCCTTCACCGGCGGCGGCGCCCAGATCGGCAAGGCGTACAACACGGTGAGCGGCATCGAGTTGAACAACATCTCGACGCGCACCTACAAGCAGCACACCTTCAAGTTCGGCGGCCGCGTCCGCTGGAACAGCCTCAACGACTATTCGCCCAACAACTTCGGCGGTTCCTTCGTCTTCACCGGTGGCCTCGCCCCCGCGCTCGACGCCGCCTACAACCCCATCGCCGGTTCGGACACCATCGTGACGTCGCTTGAAAAATACCGCCGCACGCTGCTGCTTTCGGGCCTCGGCTATTCGATGGCGGACATCCGTGTGCGCGGCGGTGGCGCGTCCCAGTTCTCCATCGCCGGCGGCAATCCGCTCGCCTCGGTGGACCAGACCGACCTCGGCGTCTTCTTCCTCGACGACTGGCGCGTGAAGCCCAGCCTCACCATCAGCGCAGGCCTGCGTTACGAGAACCAGACCAACATCAGCAGCAACATGAACTTCGCTCCCCGCCTCAGCCTCGCATGGGCCATCGGAGCCAAAGGACGGCAGGCTGCCAAGACCGTGGTTCGCGCCGGCGTCGGCGTGTTCTACGATCGTTTCCAAAACTCGCTCACCCTGCAGGCGCTCCGCTTCAACGGCAGCACCCAGCAAAGCTACATCGTTCAGAACCCCAACTTCTTCCAGACCATTCCTTCGCTCGAAACCTTGGCCTCGAACCTCGTCGCGCAAACCGTGCGTCAGGTGTCCGGCCAGCTTTCGACGCCATACCTCGCGCAGACCTCCATCGGCATCGAACGCCAGTTGCCGCGCAACATCAGCGTCAACGTCAACTACATCAACACCCGTGGCGTACACATGCTGCGCACCCGCAACATCAACGCTCCGATCCTCGGGTCCGGCGCGCGTCCCTATGGCAACGTCGGCAACATCATGCAGTTCGAATCGTCGGGCCTGCTGCGGCAGAACCAGGTGATGTTCGGCGCCAATGTCCGCCCGTCGGCGCGCTTCACCTTCGGCGGCAACTTCATGATGCAGGACGCCAAGTCCGACACCGACAACGTGGGAACCTCGCCCGCCTACACCTACGACATGAGCACCGAATACGGCTCATCGACCTTCAACACCAAGCGTCGCTTCATGATGTTCGGCAACGCCAACCTGTGGCGCGGCATCAACGCCAGCCCGTTCATCATGTACGCGTCGGGCCGTCCGTTCAACATCACCACCGGCCGCGACACCAACGGCGACACGATCTTCAATGAACGTCCGTCGTTCGCCGCCGCCGGCGCGCCCGGAGCGATCGTCACGCCGTTCGGCATTTTCAATCCCAACCCCGGACCCAACGATGTGCTCATTCCCCGTAACTATGGCGTCGGTCCGAGCCAGTTCTCGGTCAACATGCGCGTATCCCGCACCTGGGGCTTCGGCAAGCGTGGCGAAACCGCCGACAACGGCATGAACGGCCGCATGGGAGGTCCCGGCGGTCCTGGCGGAATGATGGGAGGAGGGATGATGGGCGGCGGTGGCGGAATGCGCGGTGGTGGCGGCGGTATGCGCGGCGGCGGCCCCGGCGGTTTCGGAGGCGGCGGCAACAGCGGCAAACGCTACAGCCTGACGCTTTCTGTCAGCGCCCGCAACCTGCTCAACACGGTGAACCTCAGTACGCCGGTCGGCAATCTCAGTTCGGCCCTCTTCGGCCAGTCGACCTCCACGGCCGGTGGAGGCTTTGGCGGAGGCGGTCCGATGGGCGGCGACGGTTCCGGCGCAGGCAATCGCCGCATCGACATCCAACTGCGTTTTTCGTTCTAACGGGTTTAAGCTCCCGCGCGGCGTTTCCGCCTTCCACGAAAGGGCGGAGGCGGTCCTTGGGAGTTTAACGAGAGGCCGGCGCGACCTACCACGCCGGCCTTTTTGTTTGTCTACTTGTTCCCCGGCAACACTTGCAACACGTGCCGCGATTCCGCTTTCTCAAACGCGAACACCGTCGACCCGCCGCTCCAATAGGCTTCCCACTGGTCTTTATAATTCGGCGACAGCAGGTGGCCGCTTTCGCCGATCGTCAGATTCAGCCGCGACTGCTCCCAGTCCGCGACATCCGCCGTAAACCGCATCGACGGACCAATGTTCTTGGTGGTCTGCTTGACCGTGTTCGACGAACCCGCCATCGGCACAGGACCAATGCTGAAGTACCCGAGCCACTCGCCAATGCCTGGAATCCGGCTCACCACCGGATTCGGAATCGACACCGCATTGTATTCGCCGTAGTCCCAGCCTTCCGGCAAGCTTCCCTGCAGCGTGCGCCCTTCCTCGATCGCCAGCGTCAACTGCTGCAGCAGCATCCGGTTCCAATCCTCGAACCAACCCTTGGGACGAGTCCGCAGCAGGTTCTCGATCACCACCGGCGCGTATTGATCGGTATACACCGACCCTCGCCCAACGGAGGCTTTTTCGCCCACAGCCGCTCGAACCCGCTGAAAGCCCAACACCGCGATCATGGGCGCGGCCTTGCCACGCTCCATCAACCCGTCCCAGGACCGCAACTGTTCAATCGCCCCAGCCAGATCCGGAAACTCCCCGGCCATGCGAGGCGCATCGTACGCTTTGACGAACTGTCCCGCCAGAAATTTCGAAAACGAAGAGTACACGTCGGTCTGCACGGCCGTCATATCGGCTGCCGAAATACGAGGCCGCGCCGCTAGCAATCCGCGGATCTGCTCGGTCCGGTAAGTCGCCGAAAAATCGCCATGCACGGGATACTTGTAATCCGCCGGGAACGGATTCTGATTGGCAGTCACGATGTAGCCAGAAGGCGGGTTATACGCCGTCGGAAGCTCATCGAAAGGAATCACCCCGGTCCATTCGTTCTCGCCCGTCCAACCCACAACTGGCGTGTCGCCCAACGCGCCCTTGCGAATGGGCAGCAACCCGGCCGCCTGGTAACCGATGTTCCCTTCCCGATCGGCATACACGAAGTTCTGCCCCGGACCCGGAAACCGCTTCAACGCCGCGCGGAACTGCTCCCAATTGGCGGCCCGGTTGAGTTCGATAAACGGGAATTGGAAACTTCCAGGCTCCGACGCGATCCAGCGCAACGCCAATGCCTGATTTCCCTGCAACTCGATCAGCGGACCATGCCGCGTCAGCGCGAGGTCAAAGTTGCGAGGCCGTTCGCCCCGAACCTGGATGACGTCGCGATCCACCAGCAACGGGAATACCTGCCCCTGGTACTCGTAACGCAGGCCCTGCAAATCGACTTTTTCCTGATACAGATCCTGTACGTCGAACCCGAGATTGGTCACGCCCCAGGCGATGTCGCGGTTGTGGCCGATAATCACGCCCGGCACACCGGGCAACGCCACACCGGCGACCTGCAGGCCCGGCGCCAAGATACGAACCGCGTGCCACGTGGAAGGCATCGTCCAGCCCAGGTGCGGATCGTTCGACAGCAAAGCCTTGCCGGTCGCCGTGTGCGTCCCGGCGACGGCCCAGGCGTTTGAACCCGGTTGGATCTCGCGTCCGGTTCGCAGCGGAAACAGCAACTCTACTTTGTCTTTCAACCCGCCGGCCAGCATCGTC
>JAFDVT010000474.1 GCA_018268875.1 Acidobacteriota bacterium | reverse complement strand
GCGAGCGCCCAGTGTGCGCCGCCGTCCTCGGTACGGTACAGTCGCGATTTGGCGCCGGGACCCGCCGACATCAGGACCGCGGTGGCGCCATCGAACCCTTCGACATCGCGAAAATCGAGGTCTTCCGAGCCAGCGAACCCACGTGGCTTCCACGACTTACCGCCGTCCAAGGTCACGAGGACCGTGCCCGAGGCGCCGGACGCCCAGGCGACTTCCGAACGGGGTGAAGATAGCCCCCGTAGCGACGCCCGGGAGCCTGAGGCTAGGGGTTCCCACTGTGCCGAAACGGCGACAGCACACAGCGTGGCAAGTATGGGAAACAAGGACTCCAGTATGTCATACGCCCCCTGGAACCCGGATTGCTAGATCCGGACAGAAGCTGAAAAACCAAATCGACTTCAGTTAGAATGAGAAAGTTTGATGTTTGTAGGTCTCGCGCCCCGCTTCGGGCAAAACATCCTCTTCAGGCGGTTCCTGGGGGAACCTACCTCCTGGCGGTAACATCTCGTTTGCAATCGCAGCAGAGTGGAAAGGAACGTGGTTTGATGAAGTTTTGCAGGCTCAGCAGCCTGTCCGTGAGAGAAGTTTGCCTGTTCGCGCTAACCGGAACCTTCCTTTTCACTGGCGTATCCACGGTTTCCGCGCAGCAGCCGCAGCAGCAGCAACAGCAGCAGCAAACAACTCCGCCGGCGCCACCTCCACCGCAAAAAAAACAGGCGAACCCGTTCGAAACGGTTCCGCTCAGTCAGGAAACGGCCCCCGCGAAGCCGCAACCAAGTCAGGCCAAGCCGCAGCTTGAGGCTCCGAAGCCCGCTGTGGAAGGCGCGCCGCCCGCCGCCGCTGGTCCCGTGGAAGACATTGTCGAAGCCATCGAATTCCGTGGCGCCCGCCGTGTCCCGCAGGACACCCTGCGCGCCCTGATCTTTACCAAAAAAGGCGACAAGTTCGACCCGGAAAGCCTCAACCGGGACTTCATGGTGCTTTGGAACACCGGCCGTTACGACGACATCACGCTCGAGCGCGAGCCCGGCAAAGCCGGTTGGATTTTGCGCTTCCTGCTCACCGAACGCCGCATTGTCCGCACGATCAAGTACGAAGGCAACAAGTCCCTGACGATTTCCGAAATCCTGGACCGTTATAAGGAACGCAAGGTCGGTCTGCAGGTGGAATCGCAGTACGACCCGAACAAGGTGCAGCGCGCCCGCAACGTGCTGCTCGAATACCTGTCCGAACGTGGCCGCCAGTACGCCAAGGTGGAGCCAGATATCCGGCAGATTCCGCCGTCCTCGCTGGAAATCACGTTTAAGATTCAGGAAGGCCCGAAGGTCAAGGTCGGCAATATTGAAGTCGAAGGCAACAAGGTGTTCACCGATAAGGCGATTCGCCGCGCGATGAAGAACCTGAAGCCGATCGGCATCCCGTACTCGATCTTTGCCGAAGAGCTGTTCCCCAAGAGCTTCGATTCCACCAAGCTCGAAGAAGACTCCGACCGTATCCGCGTCGCCATGCAGCAGAAGGGCTACTTTACGGCCCGCGTGGTGGACCGCAAGGTGACCATGCGCGACGTTCAAAATCGCGCGTTCTGGCGCGTCCCGCTGGTGCAGAAGCCCAAGTACAAGCCGGGCAAGGTCGCGGACCTCACCATCCTCGTCGACGAAGGCAAGCTGTACACGTTGAACAAAGTGAACTTCAACGGCGTGAAGCTGTTCAAGACGCCCGATGCGCTGATGACGCCGCTGTTCGGCATGCGCGAAGGCGACGTCTTTGCCACGCAGAAGCTGCAAAAGGGCCTGGAATCGCTGCGCAAGCTGTACGGCGAATTCGGCTACATCGACATGGTGCCGGAACCGTCGTTCGAACCCGACACCAACAACGGCAAGATGGACCTGACGCTGTCGATCGATGAAGGCAAACAGTTCTTTGTCCGCCGCATCGACTTCAGCGGCAACACGACGACTCGCGACAAAGTGATCCGCCGCGAACTGCTGATTGACGAAGGCGACATGTACAACACCCGCTTCTGGGAACTGTCCATCCTGCGCCTGAATCAGCTTGGCTACTTCGACGTATTGAAGGAAAACGAAAGCGTCGACATCAAGCGCGACACCCGCAACAACACGGTGGACCTGACGCTGAAGGTGAAGGAACGCGGCAAGAATTCCGTCCAGATGAACGGCGGCGTGTCGGGCATCGCGGGTAGCTTTATCGGCTTTTCGTATGCCACCAATAACTTCCTGGGCCTGGGCGAAACGCTCAGCATTTCCACCCAGCTTGGTGACCGTATGCGCGACGTGACGTTTTCGTTCACTGAGCCGTACTTCCTGGACAAGCCGATTCAGGTTGGCTTTACCGTCTTCCTACAGCGCTTCAATTACGACCAGGGCCGCGAAGTTTCGCTGCTCTCCGGCCGTAACCTGATCCCGTATTATGAGTCGCTCGGTTCGGCCAACCGCGTGAATTATGTGTCGAACGGCCGCGGCGCGACGGTGTTCATGCAATACCCGCTGAAGCGCAGCTTTGCCCGCGTCGGCGTCAGCTACGGCTACACGATTCAGAACATCCGGACACTCTCCGATGCGGCCACCGCCCTGTTCGGCTTCTCGCAGTTCCAGCAGTTGAGCGGCCCGAACCAGTTGAACGGCATCCGTACCAGCCAGGTAATTCCGTCGTATACGTACAACACGGTCAACCATCCGATTACGCCGACGGCCGGACGCAGCCTGTTTATCTCCACCGCGTTTGCCGGAAGCGCCCTGGGCGGATCCGTGAATTCGTTCGAACCGCAGGTGGACGCCAAGTACTTCCGCGCCGGCTTCAAGAAGGGCCACGTCATCGGTATGCACGCCCTCGGCCGCTTCATCACGGGCTACGGCGGCAAGGTCGCTCCTCCGTTCAACCGCTATTACATGGGCGGCGAAAACGACATCCGCGGCTTCCAGATCTGGGAATTGTCGCCGATGGCGTACATCCCGAGCACGGGTACCGTCCAGGTTTACAACAACGACGGTTCGGCGCGCCAACAGAAAGTCATCAATTCGGACGGCACCACAAGCTTCGTCAACACGACGATGACGATTCCGACGTATCAGTTTGTGCAGCCCGGCGGCGACACGCAGATCGTCACCAACTTCGAGTACCGCATTCCGATCTTTGGACCGGTGTGGCTCGCGGGATTCTTTGACGCCGGTGTCAACCGTCTGTCGCGTCCCGGCCAGTTGAAGATCAACGACACGCGCATCGCGGAACTGAACGGGCTGTTCCCCGAAGCCGCGTTTCAACCGCAGGCGCGCATCGTAAAGGCCTCGCAGGCCATTCGCTCCTCCACTGGCGTCGAATTGCAGGTGCTGATGCCTGTGGTGAACGCCCCGTTCCGTTTATACTGGGCTTACAACCCAACGATTTTTGACGGTGTGGTGCAACCGCCCATCGTAACCGACCGTTCGTCGTTCCCGAACAGCGTGACGTTCGCCAATGCGGTTCGCAACTTCCTGCCGTTCGCCTACCGCGAACGTAGGTCGACATTCCGGTTCTCGATCGGCCGTACGTTCTAAACGAAAGTGATTTAAGAAGTTGCTACAGGAGTTTTTCAACATGAAGTTTGTCCGTCTCATTGCGATCGCCGCGGCCACCGTTGTCGCCGCGAGCGCGCAAGCCAAGGTCGCGGTGATCAACATCCAGGCTGCGATCGCCAACACCAAGGACGGCAAGAAGGCCGCCGAGGAACTCGACGCCCGGATGGCGCCGCGCAAAAAGGACCTTGAAAAGAAGCAGGGTGACATCAACGCGCTGAAGGATTCGCTCCAAAAGGGCGGTTCCGCGATGTCGGAAAACAGCAAGCGCGAGTTGATGTCCAACATCGACACCAAGACCAAGAGCTACAACCGCGACCTCGAAGACGCCCAGGCCGAACTGCAACAGGAGCAGGACAAGGTTCTCGGCGAACTCGGCCAGAAGATGATGGCCGTCATCGACAAGTACTCGCGCGACAATCAGTACGTTCTGGTTCTGGATGTCAGCAATCCGCAAACGCCGGTTCTGTTCGCGTCCAACACCATCGATATCACCCAGGCGATCATCGAAATGTACGACAAGAACGCTCCCGCCGCGGGCGCCGCTGGCGCTCCTTCGGCCGCCAAGCCTGCGCCGATCGCACCCACGGCCGCGCCTGTGAAGAAGCCCGCCGTCAAGTAAGCAGTTCTTTTAGAAAATCATCCGCCGGATGAGACAATCGGAAAGGTTGTCTCATCCGTTTTCTTTTTTATGGAAGCAGTCTTCGACTGGATTACTCAATACGGCTATCTCGCGCTCTTCTGCCTGCTGATGCTGGGCATTGTGGGTCTGCCGATCCCCGATGAAACGCTGATGGTCTTTTGCGGCTACCTGATTTCGGAAGGCCGCCTCGATCCCGTAGCCACCTGGCTCACGGCATTTGCCGGAAGCGCCACCGGCATCACGATCAGTTATGTGCTCGGGAGGGCATACGGGCTCAAAGTAATTCAGCGTTTCGGCAAGTACATGCACCTGACTCCGAAGCGATGGGAAAAGGTGATGGTGTGGTTCGACAAGATCGGCCATTGGACGCTCTTTGTCGGCTATTACATCGCCGGAGTGCGCCATTTTACAGCCGTGGTCGCGGGCGCTTCGGGCTGCAAGACGCCGACGTTCGCGCTGTATTCCTTTACGGGCGGCGCCCTTTGGGTCACGATCTTCCTCAGTATCGGGTATTATGTCGGAGCCAACTGGAAGGTGATCGCGGAACAGGTGCATCACAACCTGGCGATCGTCAGCTTGGTCATTTTCGCGTTGGTCGCCGTGTATGCGCTGGTGCGTTGGCTGCGCAACCGGCCTAGTAAGGAGTCTTAACGCGATGAACGTCTCGCCGATCCGGATCTTCGACACGCTGCGTGGCATGCAGCAGGCGGAGGCGCTGAAAGCCGCCCTGGAACTGGGCGTGTTCACGGCGATCGCCAAAGGTTCGAACACCGTGGAGGCTCTGGCGGGCGCCTGCCGTGCCTCCGAACGTGGCATCCGCATCCTGGCGGACTACCTGACGATCGACGGCTTTCTCACTAAGACGGCAGACGGCGTCTACGGGCTGTCGCCAGACGCCGCGACCTTCCTGGTTGCGGGCGCACCGGCGTACCTCGGTAACGCGGTGCCGTTCCTGATGCACGAAACGCAGCGCCG
>JAFDVT010000473.1 GCA_018268875.1 Acidobacteriota bacterium | reverse complement strand
GGACGACAATCTCGGTTCCAGCACCAAGATGAAACCGGAAGTGTACAATGCCGTGATCGAGGAAGCCCATAAACACAGGCTTCCCGCCGCGGTGCACATCTTTTACCTTGCCGATGCCAAGGACGCGCTACGGGCCGGTGCGGACATCATCGCCCACAGCGTGCGCGATCGGGAAATCGACGATGAGTTCCTCGCGCTGATGAAGCAGCGCAACATTCCCTACATCCCGACGTTAACCCGCGAAGTGTCCGCGTTCGCTTACGAAACAACGCCCGCGTTCTTCGCCGACCCGTTCTTTCAGAAGGAAGCCGACCCCGCTGTGATCGCCCAATTGCAGGACCCGGCGAGGCAGGAAGCCATGGCCAAGTCGATGTTCGCCCGCGGCTACAAGCGAGGCCTCGCGATGGCGAAAATCAATCTCAAAAAGGCCGCCGATGCGGGGCTTCGCATCGAAATGGGAACGGATTCCGGCGCCGCCCCCAACCGCTTTGAAGGCTACTTCGAACACCTCGAAATGTGGATGATGGCGGAGGCGGGTCTCACGCCGGCGCAGATCCTGCGTTACGCGGCGCGCCCAATCAAGACGGGCGATTGGGCCGATCTCGTGTTGCTTGATAGCAACCCGCTGGACGACATCCGCAACACCAAAACCATCGAGTCGGTGTGGATTGCCGGCAACCGCATCGCCCGCTAAGCAGCGCGTTACTTCGTGTCGTAGCCTTTGAGCTTCCGAACCCATATGTTGCGGAAGCGCGTACGCGTGTCGTGATCCTGTAGCGCTAAGGGCTGTTCGTAAGGATGTTCTTCAAACGGCCTCACCGCGCGATGCGCCATCTGCCCGATCAGTTCCTGGTGATGATGGACCAGCACGCCATTGTGGAACACCGTGACGAACGGAGGCTTTACCATCTTGCCGCCTTCAAACCTCGGCGCTTCCCACGCGATGTCGTAATACTGCCACTCGCCGGGCTTGCGCGACACGTTCACCATCGGCGGCCATTGGCCGTAGATCGACGCCGCCTGGCCATCGGCGTACGTCGGATTGTTCCACGAATCGAGCACCTGGATTTCATAGCGCTTCTGAATGATGAAGCCGCTGTTGCCGCGCCATTGCGACGCGCCGTCGATCACTACTGGCGACGCCCATTCCACGTGATATTGCGCATCCCCGAAGGACTCCTTGGACACCAGGTCGCCGGAACCCTTTTCGGCGTACATATAGCCGTCCTTCACGGTCCATTTGGGGTCGCCGAGTTTGCCCTTCGACGAGCCCTGCCACTTGGACAGATCTTTGCCGTCGAACAGAACGATGGCGTCGGATGGAGGATCGCCAGGCTTTGCCCCGGGCGTCACCATCGGCGGCGCGGGCCGTGCGATGTCGTGTACTTTCCAGGTCTGCTTGGGGATCACCGGCGTGTCGCTGTAACCGGTGTTGGGGGCATTGCGCCCTTCGTCTTTTTTCTGTGCGATGAGTACGGCCGAGGCAACGCTTAAGATCGCGATGCCGGCAAATACGGAGCGGCGGAGCATAGAAACAATGCTACACCAGCGGCTGAAATCTTAGCGCGGACCACGGCGCGGACCACGATCCCGATCGCCACCACCGCGTCCGCCGCGAAATCCGCCGGGACCTCGCCGGTCACCACCACCACCAGGACCGCCACGATCGCGATCGCCGCCACCGCCAAAGCCGCCGGGACGCCGTACGGGAGGTCCAGTGGGGCGAGGAGGCTCGGGCAGCGAAGGCGCGTCATGCGGCAGAACCACGACATGCCGGTACGGACCCTGGCCAAGGCTTTCGCTACGCAGATCGGTCTCCCCGCGCAAGGCGAGGTGGATGATGCGGCGCTCGCGGCTGTTCATCGGATTGAACTGAAACGCGACCTTGGTTTTGCGGACCTTTTCCGCCGCCGAAGCCGCGCTCATGCGCAATTCTTCGATGCGCAACAGGCGGTAATCATTGGCGTCGAAGCAGATTCTCGAATGCTCGTCGCTCGACATGCGGAGGAACTCCATGGTGAGTTGCTCCATCGCGAGCATGGCTTCCGCCTTGTTGCTCAGCAGCCATTCGACATCCGGACCCGCAAAGCGAACCAGCAGATCAGGCGTTTCAAAATCCTGATGCGCGGCCTCGCCGGACACGATCTCGAAAGTCACGTTCAAACCCGCCAACGGCAGGATGCGGTTCAGGAAATCAGCGACCTTCGGGCCCGTTTCGGCAACGCTGTATTTGGTCTCGCTCACTATCGGTTCTTCTTCTTTGAAGATGAGGGTAACGGCTTTACATCAATGATCGCAGATGCAGGGGACGCCGGGCTTGCCGACATCCGGTTGGTCAACCACTGCTGCGCGATGCCCACCAAGTTACCAGTGAGCCAGTATAGCACCAAGCCCGAGGACTGATAGTAGAACATGAAGCCGAGCACCAGGGGCATGAACAGCATCATGCGCTGCTGGCTGGCGTCCATGCCGGGCGATGCCGGGGTCATCTTCTGCATAAAGAACTGCGTGGCGATCATCACCAGCGGCAGAATACGAATTGGAATCGTTTCCGGCCGCGACAAGTCCTTTACCCACAGCCAGTCGGCGCCGCGAATGTCGATGGTCACCTGCAGAGCGGTGTAAAACGCGAAGAAGAACGGCAACTGGATCACCATCGGAAGGCAGCCGCCGAGCGGGTTGACGCCGTGTTTCTTATACAGCGCCATGATCTCTTCGTTTTGCTCCGCCTTGCGCGGATCGCTCATCTTGAGGTCTTTGTACTTGGCGTTGATGCGATTGACTTCAGGCGTGATCGCCTGCATCTTCTTGGCGGACTTCAAGCTCGAAAACTTCAGCGGCAGCAGCGCGACATTGATCGCAATCGTGAGGACAACGATCGCCCAACCCCAGTTGTGGGTCAGGTTATTGTATGTCCAGCGCAGCGCCAGGTACACGGGCTTGGCGATGATGCCGAACCAGCCCCAATCCACCAGAAGTTCCAGCTTGGGGTTGGCCTTTTTGAGGATCTCGATGTCCTTGGGACCGGCAAACAAATCGAAGCGGTTCAGCCCTTCGCCGCCCGCGCCGATGCCGATGTGCGGCTCTTCGGTGGCGGGATCGTTCACGACGGGCAGCTTGTCGTAATAGGTCGTAAGTTCGAAGTTCGCAGTGCCGGCCGGGGGCAGGAACGCGGCGGCAAAATACTGGTCGTTGGTGCCAGTGAACAGCATCGGCCCGGACACGCTCACGGGACCGTTCTTGGCGTCGCTGGCTTCCACGGTTTTGAGCTTGCCTTCGTTGTTATTCCAGTACAGGTTCTTTTGCTGAGCGTGATATTTCAACACCGAAAAATCGCCAAAGCCTCCCCGCCACACCAGGCGATGCGGCATCAGGACACCGTTGCTCGTAACCTGCGAGGTAAAGCCCGTCTGATAGCTGCCGTACTTGAACTGGAACGACTTCTTCGCGCTCAAATTGCCGACGGTATATTCAAATTCGATGCCCAGCCCATCAGAGGACTTGCGCACCGCCCAAAGCGCCTTGTTCACGTCCTGCGCCGGTTGCTGGCCCTTGAACTCCATCACAAAAGGCGGCGGAATGCGTCCCGCGCCGGACACGTTCACAAGTTCCACCGGCTTTTCGCCCGCGTCCTTGTACTTTTTGAGCATCCAGCTTTTGATCACCGCGCCACGGTTCGACAGCGTGACGTGATACAGGTCCGTGTCGACGGTCACCGCTTCCTCAGCGGACGCCTGCACCTGCTGCTGCGCCTGTTGTTCGGCCGCGGCCTTTTCTCCGGACGGCGGAGGCGGGGTCGCGTAGGCATTGGGCGCCGGCGGTGTCTGCTGCTGTTGCGGCTTCGTTTCCGCGGCAGCCTGCTGCTGTTGTTGCGGCGGTTGCTGCTGCTGTGGCACTACGGGGTTGTACACAACCTGCCAGAGATACAGCAGAAGACCGATGCCAAGGAAGATGACAAGCATCTTCATCTGGCTTTCCATCTCGTTCTTTGGCGGTTTCAGCGGATTGGGGGACTCGGCCATTGTAGGTGTATTTCGTTCTTACTATCTAATACCGTTGTTGGTGCAAATGAGTTCCAGGAACCGGGTCATAGCCACCATCGCACAGAGGTTGGCAGCGAGCCAGGCGCTTCAATCCCAGCCACACGCCACGCAGCGAGCCATGGGTCTGAATGGCTTCGAGCATATACATGGAACAGGTGGGATGGAAACGGCAGGCCGACGGAAGCACCGGAGAGATCCAACGTTTGTAGAAGCGAAGGCTGGCAATCAGAACTACTTGCATCGCGCAGCTACCTTTGCCACTTCGCGACGTATGTCTTCAAACGGGGCGTCGAGCGCGGCGCGGCGGGGGTTGAACACCACCATCCAGAGCTTGCCAAAGGCGTGGCGTTCGAGCCGCACGGCTTCGCGGACGCGGCGTCGCAAACGGTTGCGAACGTTGGCTTTACCCAGCGCGCGGGGGGTAGTGAAACCGAACTGGGGACCGTCCAAAGCAGGCACGGAAGCGGGGTCGGAAAAACAAAAAGCCGCAAAGTAGGGACAGGTCATGCGCTTCCCTTGATCATAAACTTTGCGGTACTCACTGGGTTTGAGTATCCGGGAACTCTTTGGAAAAGAAAGATTTAAGTTCCCGGACACCGGAATCGGAGCTCGTTGGCCCTTTAAGGGCGTTAGTGGGCGGCGCGAACGGCGCGCTCGTCGCTGACGGTGAGCTTCCAGCGGCCGCGTGCGCGGCGGCGGGACAACACGGCGCGTCCATCGACGGACTTCATGCGCTTACGGAATCCATGCGTCTTGGCGCGCTTACGGTTATTCGGCTGAAACGTTCTCTTTGGCATTGCTTGGATTTTCCTGCGTAGTGATGCTGGCTAACGTGAGTGCGGGCACACTTCTGCGCCGGAATTCACAACCAAATATCAGTATAGAAAAGGCGACTGGCAGGCGTCAAGCTGCGGCGAGGTATGCTGTGGGTATGGCGGCAGGATTGGAATAGTCGTTATGCCCGGCCGTAGAGAAGATTCCCGGAAAAGTCAGCGGGGCGTGGCTGTTCCGCGGTACTCGGGTGCCGGTGTCGGCGATTTTTGAGAACTTGAAGTCGTCAACGATCGACGAGGTTCTGGAGAACTTTCCGGTCAGTCGCGAACAAGTGCAGACGGTACTCGATTTCGCCGCGCAGGGCGCGCCGCGGAACTAAGGATTCGGCTCGTCCCACGGCAAGACACCAAGCAGACGCTTTCCGAGGCTCGTTAATTCCGCCGGGGCGTCGCCCGGCTCGGGGTCGTACTGCGCGGGCAGCCCCCTCCAATACCATGGCGGGCGGCGGGTGAGCCACAACTCTTCCAATTCCATGCGAAGTTCGTCGCTGTCCGCGGGCGGACACATGGTGACAAACGTCGCGATCCTCGAGCGGCGCGACAGGTTCGACGCCGAACCGTGCGGCAGGCGCGTCGACCACAGGATCACGTCGCCGGCCTCGGCATCGATCTGCACAATCCCGCGATGGTTGTTCAGGCACGGCCTCTGAAAATCGAAGTGCGCGCGACCTCGGGCGTTCTCGTTCAGCCATGCGTCCAGTTGGCGGTAGATTTCCGGGATGCATTGAAAGCCGCCGGTGTTGGCGCGAATCGGCGTCAGGGGGATGCAGGCTTGCAGCGCTTCTTCGGCGGGCCCCATGGGATCCGTGTCCCAATGAATGTCGCTATGGCTGATCCATGGATTCGCGTCGCGCACAGGCGACCGAAAGATGCAGCGGTTGATGTCCACGCGAAGCCTGTGCGTACCGAAAAATTCGGTGAACATCTGGTACAAATTCTCGTCCTGGCGGATGTTCCACAACGACTGCGCATGGTGCAGCGGAACGACGCCGTCCAACTGGTGAGGCATGTTGTACCAAGTTTCCGGGTCCGCGAGGTCGGCGCTGACGTAGGCGGCGATGTCGCGCACGGCGTCCTCGACGCGGTTTGCGGGAAGAACTCCGGGAATCACGACATAGCCTTGCGTCGCAAAGTGCTGCCGGTGTTCCGGCTGAATCCAACGAGTCATAGCAAAAAAGAAAAACGGCCGGTCTTTTCAATAGACCGGCCGTTGCTCCGTTTTGCGACACCGCGCGCTTAGTTCTTGGCGTGAATTTCCTGCAGGCTCCACACACGAACCGGATCGCGGCGTTTGGATTCGATGGCTTCAGCAGCAGCCTTGGCGCCGCTCATCGTCGTGATGCACGGAACGCGCGCCATGATGGAAGCCCTGCGAATGGCTTTTTCATCGGCGAAGGAATGGGTACCCGTCGCCGACGTGTTGATCACCAGTTGGATGGAACCGGCCTTCAACAAGTCCACCGCGTTGGGGCGGCCTTCGTTTACTTTGAACACTCGCTTGCTGGTGATGCCGGCGTTTTTGAGCGCCGCGCCAGTGCCGCGAGTGGCGTAAATCTCAAAGCCCAGGTCGGCGAACTTCTTGCCGACTTCCACGGCCACCGACTTGTCCTTTTCGCCAACTGTGATGAACACCGCGCCCGACTTGGGCAGCGGCGTACCCGCGCTGGCTTGCGCCTTTGAAAAAGCCTCGCCGAAGTTTTCGCCGACGCCCATCACCTCGCCGGTGGAACGCATTTCCGGTCCCAACACCGGGTCGACACCCGGGAACTTGTTGAACGGGAACACGGGCGATTTGACGAAGTACTGCGTGACGGGAAGGACGCCCGAAACCTGGCCTTTGGTCAGATGCTTCAGGTCGGTCAATTTCTTGCCGAGCATGAGGCCG
>JAFDVT010000472.1 GCA_018268875.1 Acidobacteriota bacterium | reverse complement strand
ATCACGCCGTTTCAGTGCTGCGTCGTAACACAGCGCGTGGAGATGCGGCCCGGGTGCGTGTACGTCGCTCCCAGCGGAAGCCATCTGGCCATTCGTGGAATGTGGGCGAATCTGGAAGACGGACCTCCATCGGGTAGCCACAAGCCGTCCGCGAACGTGCTATTTTCATCGGCTGCGCGTTCCGGGATCCCGTCAATCGGCGTCTTGCTGACCGGGATGGGCGAGGACGGCGCCGCCGGCATGGCGGAACTCAATCGGTCCAGCCACGGCGGGTACACGATTGCCGAAGACGCCAGCAGCGCGGTCGTGTACGGAATGCCCGCGGCCGCTGTTCGGCTGGGCGCGGTCCGCGAATCGTTACCGCTCGACTCCATCGCGTCGCGAGTTCTGGAACTGGTCAAAGTAGGAAAGGGGGTATAGAACAACGTGGGCACGTCTTCTACTACTCCACCTTCCGCCACGGCCGCGGTTCTACCCGCGCCCCGGCGTGTCCTGCTGATCGAGGATTCCCGCACACAGGCCGAACGGTTTCGCGTCCGCCTGGTAGACAAGGGCATGGACGTAACCGTTGCCGGATCGGCCGAAGCCGGCTTTGCGGAAATCGCCAGGCAGCGTCCGGACGTGATTCTGGTGGATTATCATCTGCCCGGCCGGAACGGCGCGGAATTCTGCCGTGAAATCAAGGCGAACGTCAACACGCGGGCGATTCCCGTGATGATGCTGACGTCCGAAGACAGCGACTCGGCGCAGATGCGCGGGCTCGAAAGCGGCGCCGACGACTATGTGTCCAAATCTTCGGACACCGATATCCTGGCCTCGCGAATTCTGGCGCTGCTGCGCGAATCCGGCGCCGCGCCTCCGGTGGTGCTGCAGGGGCTCGAAAAACAGTACAGCGAGGCCCGCATCCTCGCCATCGACGACAGCCCAACCTACCTCAGCTACATCGCCCAGGAACTGCGCAATGAGAATTACACGGTCGATACGCTGGACGATCCGCTGCGCGCGCTCGAACTCGTAAAGGAAGGCCGTTACGACTGCGTTCTGGTGGACTTCCAGATGCCGGGCATCGACGGGCCGGAATTCTGCCGCGAGGTTCGCGCCGCGGCATCGCCCAGCGCGTCCACCAGCATCATTCTCATCATGCTCAGCGGGCATGAAGACAAAGGTCACATCCAGCGCGGGTTCGAGGCGGGAGCCGACGACTACGTTCCCAAATCGGCGGACACCTCGGTGCTGCGCGCCCGCATCGCCGCTCCGCTTCGCCGCAAATACCTTCTCGATCAGAACCGGCGGATCCTCGACGAACTCCGCGAGCGCGAGGTGAAGCTGATTCGCGCGCAGGCGGAACGCGAAGCCGCCGAATATCGCGCCATGATGGCCGATCAACTGGCCGCCGCGAACCTCGAACTCGAGAATGCCAATCGCCAACTCGATCGCGCCAATCACGAACTCGAAGAATTCGCCTATTCGATCGGGCACGACCTGCAGGAACCCCTTCGCATGATCGGCGTCTACAGCCAGTTGCTGCAACGCAAGTACGCCGACCAGTTGGACGCGCAAGCCCAGCAGTTCATCGGGTTCTGTGTCGAAGGCGCGCGCCGCATGGACCAGTTCATCAAGGACCTGCTGACCTACGCGCAAGCCACCCGCGATGACGGCGCCGTACCCCAGGAATGGGTGGACTTCAACCAGATCGCCGCCAATGCCATCGACAACCTCGCCGGGCCGAGGCGCGAGACGGGCGCGGTGGTCGATGCGGGTTTTTTGCCGACGCTGTACGTGGACGGGACCCGGTTTCAGCAGGTGGTGCAGAACCTTGTCGCCAACGCCATCAAGTACCGCAAGCCGGGCGTGCCGCCGCATATCTCGATTTCCTCAAAGCGGGAAGACGACGGCTGGCTGATTTCGGTGCGCGACAACGGCCTGGGCGTCGAACCGGAACATCGCGAGACCATTTTCGCCCTGTTCAAGCGCGTGCAGCGCGAAGGTTCGACGGGAACGGGCCTGGGGCTCGCGATCTGCCGCGGCATCGTGACGCGTCGCGGCGGCAAGATCTGGGTGGAATCGGAGCCCGGCCAAGGTTCCGTGTTCCATTTCTTCGTTCCCGACCAGGATACGGGACCTGGCGGCGCGAAGCTTGAGCCCGGAGAGCAGTCCGCTTGATATCATAAAGAAGTTGTCCACTCGTGCGCGATGAAATCCCTCTTGGAGATTCTGGAACCCGGTAGTCCGGATTGGGTGCTTGCGACAAGCCTCGATGCCGGGCGGTTGCCCAAGCATATCGCGGTGATCATGGACGGCAATGGACGCTGGGCCCGGAAACGCAGCATGCCTCGCGTCGCCGGCCATCGCGCCGGCGTGGAACCGGTCCGGATCTGCGTGGAAACCTGCGCTCGCCTGGGTCTGGAGGCGTTGACGCTGTACGCGTTTTCGGTGGAAAACTGGAAGCGCCCGCGCGCCGAGGTCGAGACCTTGTGGCGCCTCTTACGCTTCTATCTCAAAAAAGAGCTCGCGGACCTGATGCGGAACAACGTCCGCTTCCAGGCGATCGGCCGCATTGAAGAACTGCCCGCCAGCATCCGCCGGGATTTGCAGGAAACCACCGACGCCACGGCCGGCAACACCGGCCTGCGCTTGAACCTTGCGATCAACTACGGCGGTCGTGCGGAAATTGTGGACGCGGTTCGCGCATTGGTCGACCAGGCGCGGCGCGGCGAAGCGGTGGAGGTGACCGAAGAGTCGATCTCCAACCACCTGTACACCGCGAACATTTCCGATCCCGACCTGCTCATTCGCACCTCCGGAGAGATGCGGGTCAGCAACTTTCTGCTGTGGCAGATCGCCTACGCCGAACTGTACGTCACCGACACGCTGTGGCCGGATTTTCGCCGCAAAGACCTGCTCTCCGCGATCATGGACTTTCAACGGCGCGAGCGCCGTTTTGGCGGCCTCAGCACCGACGAAAGCATTCCAGCGGCGGCCTCGCCGGCGGCCACCTCTTCCTCCTCTTCTTCTCCTGTCGCGGAAGCCCTGATTCGATGAAGCGGATTGCTACCGCCGCGGTCCTCATACCAACGATTTCTTATTTCGTACTCTTTGCGGAGTTCTGGCAGTTCGCCATTGGCCTGTCGATCATCGCATCGCTCTGTTACTACGAATTCCTGTCCATCGCCCGCAACCACGGCATCGAACTGCAGCCGCAATGGATCGGCTACCTCCTCGGCCTCGCCGTACTGAACCTGCCCGCTCCGCAAATCTGGCTGGTGGTCAGCAGCCTGGTGTTCATGGCGCTGGCGTTGCGATCTCCGGATCTGTCCCAGGCGCTGCCGCGAGGCGCCGTGGGAGCCTTGGGCATCCTGTACGTCTACGGTTCCTGGCGAACCGGCATCGACTTGCGCGCCGCCGACCCGTGGTGGCTGTTCTTCGCCTGCGCGTTGAACTGGATTGGCGACACTGCGGCGTTTTACATCGGACGTACCTTTGGACGCAACAAACTGGCCCCGCGCGTGAGCCCGGCAAAGAGTTGGGAAGGCGCGATCGCGTCTGTCCTCGCATCGATGCTGTTGGCCGCGTTCCTGATGCCCCGGTTGCTGCCCGCGGTTCCCGCCTGGAAGATCGTTCTCATCGGCGCCGGGGCCAACGTCTTCGGCCAATTGGGCGACCTGTGCGAGTCCGCCTTGAAGCGCGGCGCCGGCATGAAGGACAGCAGCAACCTCCTGCCCGGCCACGGTGGCTGGCTGGACCGGGTGGATTCCAGTCTTTTCGCGATGCCGGCCGTCTATCTCATCAAGAGCTGGCTTGCGGCTTAACCCCCAACTCGGTTATCCTGATAGCTGAGTCAAACAGGCAGTTAGATGGCAAATACAGTATCCTCGTTGAAGCGTGTGCGCACCACCGAGCGCCGCACCGAAGTAAATCAGATGCGCAAAACCCGGTTGCGGCACACGATCCGTGCGCTGCGCCGTCTCATGGACAAGAAGGACGTCAAGGGCGCGGAAGCGCAGATCCCGTCCACTTATTCGTTGATTGATCGCGCCGCCAAGTGGGGCATCATCAAGAAGAACACCGCATCGCGCTATAAGAGCCGCGTTACCAAGCGGTTGAAAGTCCTGCAGGCCGCTTAAAGCCGGTCTTCTGGCAACAGCTTTTCAAGCCTGGAAGGGTGATCCCCTTCCGGGCTTTTCTGCGTATTATTCCGTAAAATACCCCGGCCGGTGGCGTACCGTGCAGTCCCCGCAACCCCGCACGCGAACCTGAATTTCGCGGTATTGTTTTTGTCCGTCGGAAGGCAGCGCCGCGAACGACAGCAGGTACTGCGAGTGCAGATCCTCGCTCACTTTTTGGACCACGTCCTCTAGCCCGCTCAGCTTGACGAACGACGTCTTCAGGCCGCCCGTGTACTTGGCCAGCGCTTCGTGCCCGTTCTTGGCGCCCACTCGCGCCATTTCTGTAAAAACCGCAAGCAAGCCAGGTCCTTTGGCGCCACCGTCGCCGGTGTAGACGGGACGGCCCGAACCCTTGAACTCCTCCCTGCCTCGCGACGTGAACGCCGTCCAGTACACCGAGTAGGAAACCGGATAAATCGCGACGTTTGCCGCCTGCGCCGCCGTGATCGCCTCCTGGAGCGAATGGCTGCTCGAACGGTCCTGCGATTCGCCGATAACGATCAGCACGCGCCGGCCCAGAAGACGGCCCTTTTCCCGGCGTTCCTCGAGCAGGCGCACGCCTTCCAGCACCGCGTCGTGCATCGCGGAACGCGATCCGTCGGGTTCGATGTCCCGGAACGCCGCCGCAATCTTCGCCGTATCCCCCGTAAATTCTTGACGCAGCGTCACTTTGTCGCTAAACGTCAGCACCGCGGCGACGCCTCTCTCGCCCGCCAGCAAAGGCTGGATCATGCTGCCGATTTTCTGCAGTTTCGCCAGCGCGGGGCCCGCGCCGTTGTTGGATTGCACGGCCACCACCAATGCCACCGGCGCGAACTCTTCTTCCAATGCAAAACTGCGCATCGCGCCCTGATCGTAGACCTCAAAGTCCTTTTGCTTCAGTCCGTCGACCGTTTTGCCCGCGCGATCGGTCACCCGCACGGGCGTCATCACCAGGCCGGTACCGGCGCGGAATGTCTCCTGTGCGAAGGCACTGTGAAGGACCGCCAACATCGCCAGGAACCTAGCGGCCATAGATGGATTGCACCAGTTCCCGAATGCTTTGAGGCACAAACGGTTGCCATAGCGCCGCGTCATGCCCGTTGGCTAGCATTTGGCGAACCATCGTCGATGACACCTCGTCGTACTCGGCCGTTTCCACCGGCAACGGCGCGATGCCGTGCCGCAGTTCCTCGGGCGGCGAATATTCGCCCTGCCTCGCCGCCACCAGCAGTTTGTACTCCCGCAACTGGCGTTCGATCTCGCCGGGCGAGCCGTAATCCCAAGCCGTGATCCGTTCCGCCGCATCGCGACCGCAAACAAAGTGGACGTCCGCCTCGCGCAGAATGTCGCGCCGGAACTCGCGGGCGATGTCGATCAGCAGTCCCTGGTCGGCGAGCGCGACGGCGTAGGGCAGTTCCGGATCGAGACGCCGCAGCATCTCCAACCGCTCGGCAAGCGGCGCACCTTCGAACGTCTTGTGGGGGTAGGTTCGGGGAACGACGAGCACCACCGCGTCCGTCACCTGGCGGGCAGCGCGAAGCAAAGCAAGATGGGCGACAGTCGGCGGGTTGAACGCGCCAGGAAGCAGGCCTACACACGCGGCGGAAGGGGCCAGCGACCCGTGCACGATCTCCATATGCCCATTATGGTGGAGCTCATGGAACCCCTTAGGAAAATTCGAAAATTCTAAGGCGAACTCAGGTGTCTGGGGCCCTCAACCAACTCCGAACGTGGGAATCGCCCGGTTCCGGATGCGGTGGGAGGCCTGGCATTGGTACCCGCACTCGGATGTGACTGGTCCCAGGCGGCATCTGAGGCCTAAGGTGGACTCTTAGGAGATTTCGTACAAACCACTAGGACTAGAAATGAACCGCAGCCTGTAGAGTATAGGCATGTTGCACTGGATCTGCCCGGAGTGTGGCCGCGAATGTGAACCGGTGGAGCGGGATTGTCCGGATTGTTACCCGGAAGCCGCCGCTCTGGTCACTATGGGCGCAACCAGTGCTGCCTCGCATACGGCCAGTTCGTCGGTGGTGTCGATTCCGCAGGTCATCACAGGGAAAACCGGGATTGTTCTGCCGCCACCGCTGCCGCCGCCACTCCCGATTCCGAGCTTCCTGCTACCCAATCCCGAACCCGCTGTCGCTCCCGCGCCGGTTCCCGTGGCCGTGCACCAGGAACCGGAAATAGACCCCGTCCCCGCCGGCCTTGCGGCGCTATCCGTCATCAGCTTGGCCGCCCAGTCGTCCGGCAAGCAGCAGGCGCCTCCGCCGCTGGTAGCCGCCCTGCTGGAACCGGTATTTTCCGAAGACGCGCAGATTGCGGGCCTGCCGGTGACCTCCGGCGTCGAACCCGAACCGTTGCGCGGACCCCGTCCCGTGTCGGCCCCGCAGCAGACGGCGGTTTTTCCACAGCATCGCGCGTTCCGTCCGGCCCCGGCAGCCTTTTTGAACGGCGCCAACGCGTTGGCCTTCGATGCCATCGCCTATCAGGAAGAAGAGGCGCACCTGGCTGAGCCGGCTGGCTTCGCACGTTCTTCTGGTCTCGAACTGGAGTCCGATCCGGCGTTGCTTGAGGTTTTGGAACGCGAAGCCGCAGCGACCCGCGAGGAAGACCTGTGGGCCGCCTTTGCGACGTTTGCCGGCCGGGTTCCGCACGCTGTCGTTTTTTCGCCGGTTGCAAAGCTGCAGCCGCAGGCCGCGCGAGCCGGTGACGCCGACGTCCAGTATCTGGCCCAGGAGGTTCCGGCGACGCCGCTCGCCGCTGTGCAGCGTACCGCCGGCATTGCCGAAGACATCAATTTGCTGGCCAAGGTCGCGACCTATGAGGCGCATCAGCGCACCGTTCGCGCCCTGGACGCTTCGGCGGCCCAAATGGGTCCGCTGCTGTACCGCCGTTTCCGCCCGGTTCCCCGGACCATCGCCAACCAATCCAGGACCGCTGTTCTGCGCTTCTGGCCGTGGGCGACGGAGGACCCGATCCTTCCGGCGTGGACGCAACCCGATTCGCTGCCGTTCGATCCGCAAGTTCTGGAAGCGATCCAGCAGTGGGAAGTGGAGCAGCAGCGTCTCGAAGCCGAGGCGGCAATGCCCGAGCCTGTCGAGACACCGGAACCGTCTCTGATGATGGGTCCGGAAGTTCCGACCATGTATCACCTGGCGATTCCGGTGATCCCGCCGCCGCAGCAGCCGCAGGCCTTCGCGCCCCCGCCGCCGCCGCCGGTGGTGGTGGAAGCCGCCCCGGTCGAGGAAATTGTCGTCGAAGAAACGGTCGTCGAAGAAGAACCCGAAGACAGGTTCAGCAAGACGATGCGGTTCCAAGTTCCGGTGCCACGGCAAGCCGCTGCGCCTGTCGAAGTCGAGCCGGTCGAGATCGAAGACGTCGAGGTCGAACCTGTCGTGCTCGAACCTGTCGTGATCGAGCCTGTCGTCGACCTGCCGGTGCGGTCCACGGAAATCGTGCTCGTGTCCAAGGCGCTCACGCGTTTCGACGCTTCAAACGAAGCCAGCAATGCGGACGAAGCGATCCTGACGCCGATCGTCGAAGCGTCGGTTCCGCCCATGGCAAAGCAGGTCACTCTGCCCTGGTACGGCTTGAGCCCGGTCGGGACAAAACCCGCCCCGCGTGACCTGAACATCCCGCCGGTGTTTACGATTGCCGATGCCTATATTCCGCCCAGGTCCGTTGCTGCGAGCAGCCCGATCCCGTCGCCGTTGCTGCATTCCCGCAACGCCACTGTTTCGCGTCCGCCAAGCTGGCTGGTTACGCTGGCCGTCGCCTCGTTGATCCCGATTACGGCGCTTGGCGTGGTGAACTATTGGATTCTCCCGGCCCAGCGCGCATCGGCCGCGAGCGACACGGTGAGCACCGCTCCGCCGACGGTGGCGGGCGAGGTTCCGGCGGCAGCCAGTTGGCGTAAGCAACTGCAGATCACCGGCATCCGCATGCAGGATTCCAAGGTGCGGTTTGTGCTCATCAACCACGCCAAATCGGACGCGCCGGCCATGAGCCT
>JAFDVT010000471.1 GCA_018268875.1 Acidobacteriota bacterium | reverse complement strand
TGCAATTCACCGCGGGAGGCAATGCCGAAGACGGTTACGTGTACGCGGTGAACTGCAACTGCTTCTACACCGCCGATCGCGGACCGATGGGCAATCCTCCGGGCGCGCTGTGGCGCATCGTTCCGGCGTCGGAAGTAAAGCCCGGCCAGGTGACGGCGCTCACGGTGCAGGAAGTAACGGAGATGACATCCAATACGACCGGCGCTCCCGTGTTCCGCAATTCGCTGACCAATCAGCCCTTGAAGATGGACCTGTACCCCAATGAAACGGTGTCGCAGCAGGCCATCGAGTTCCAGAAGACGGGTAAGAATCCGTACAACGGCAACAAGGACGCGATCGCCGCGGGCCGCCAGACGTACGACCAGTGGTGCGCCGCCTGCCATCTTGCCGATGGTACGGGCCGCATTGGTTCGAACCTCGTGGACGGACAGGTGACGTACCCGCGCGTCGCCAACGACGTGGGTATGTTCGAGGCCATCTACGGAGGCGCGTCGGGCGCCATGCAGACGTTCGGCAACCGCCTGACGAAGGACGAAATCCTTCGCATGATGGCGTTCATCGAAAGCATCAAGAAGAAGTAAACGCTTCGTCGAATCCAAAAAGTAGAGGCTCGCAGATCCGATTCGGACTGCGAGCCTTTTTATTTCATACGGGATTCGCAATGAAGAACGCGAACTCAAGGAGAGAGAGAAAGTTCGCGCTCGCTTATGTACTGATGATGCCGCGCCGCCCGTCGCGAAGCCATGAACCATAGGGCACAAACGTGTGGCGCAGGAAAGTACGGGCGAAGCGGTACGCGCGGTTGGTACCTTCGTAGTGTCTTCGCATCGTTTTCAGTCCCGCATGGCCCAACCTTCCATCATCACCAACACCACTATCCGCAGTTCCCCCGCGTTGCATCGTTCCTGGGTTGAAGTTTCCGGGCGCCAGATTGCCGAAAACTTTCGGGAGGTCCGGCGCGTCGCGGGCGACGGCGTCGAACTCATGCCAGTCGTAAAGGCCGACGCGTACCGCCACGGCGCGGTCGCCGTGTCGCGGGTTCTGGAAGAGGAAGGCGCGCGCTGGCTTGCGGTGAGCAACGCCGACGAAGGCATCCTTTTGCGCGAGGCCGGTTGCCGCGCCCACATCCTGGTGATGGCCGATTTTCTTCCGTTCGAACGCGCCGCGCTGGCCGAACATCACCTCACGCCGGTGATCCACGACATTGGCGATATCGCGGACTGGGCGGCCATCGCGCAACGCTTTGGACGGACGCTGCCGTTTCATCTCAAGGTCGATTCGGGCATGGGCCGGTTGGGCACGCGAGCCAATGCCAGTGCGATCGCCGAAGCGCTGGACGCGGCCGGTCCCGCGGTGCAGTTGGAAGGATTGATGACGCACTTTGCTTCCGCGTCGGACTTCGATTCTCCGCAAACCGGCGAACAGTGCGCGTACTTTCGAACGCTGGCCAACGATCTTGCCTCGCGTGGATGGAAGCCCAAGTATCTGCACATGGCGAGTACGAATCCGGTCGGCTATGCGATGCGCGATTCGTTCTGCGATCTGGTTCGCCCGGGCCATGCGATTTACGGTTACGTTTCTCCAGCGCGTGGCGCCACGGCTCCGCAGTTGGAACTGCGCGTCAAGCCCGCGTTGACGTGGAAGGCCGCGGTGCTTGGCGTCAAAGATGTGGAAGCCAACGCGCGCATCGGCTACGGCGGCATGCATGTGACGCGAGGTCCATCGCGCATTGCGATTCTTGCGGCCGGTTATGCGGATGGAATTCCGCATCGCTTGGGCGCGCGAGGCCGCGTCATCGTGCGTGGAACATATGCGCCCATCGTTGGCGCGGTATCGATGGACCTCACCACCATCGACATCACCAACTGCCCTCCTGTGGGCGTTGGAGACAGTGTGATTCTGCTTGGCAGCGAAGGCGACGCGTCGATCGACGCGCAGCAGATGGCTCGTCTCGCGGGCACCATTTCGTACAACGTGCTGTGCGGCATTCATGCGCGAGTGAAGCGCGTGCATGTGTAGCGAAATGCGTGAGAGCCGCATAAACATTGGGCCTCGCGCGATGGCGTCATCGAAACGAAGAATGCCGTTATTGTTTCGGCAACATGAAACGTCCTGAATGTTTGATCACGCGCGGCTCACGTTGCCATTTTTTTCTTGACAAGAATCTCAAAGAACCTTATATATGAATCACACCGCGCTTCTCTTTCGAGAGAGGCGCACAACTTGATGTAAGGGAGAATTACTCAAATGAAGAACGCAACCAAGAAGGCTGTTAAGAAGGCCGTCAAGAAGGCCGCGAAGAAAGCCGCCGCGAAGAAGAAGTAACCCGGGCGCCCGCGCCAGCGGGTCTTCGAAACAGCAATCAAAACGCAAGAGGCCGCCTGTCTTGGCGGCCTTTTTCCTTGCAAGCCCGCCTGTTGTGGCGGGCTTCTTCTTTGTCGATGCCGCGCTTGAAACGGCCCGCTCCAATAGCGCATCATTTGTATAGAGACGAGTTCCCCCAAGGGACCTTTCGCGATCATCCCGGAAACAGGTCGGTCCGGGAGGCCTCATGAAAGGTCCTTTTAGTTTTCGATGCGAAAAGACGCCATCGTTCTGTTGCCCTTCGCTGAATATTGGTGGTTTTACTTGGCTTTTACGGCCTTGGTGGTGTTTCTCGTCCTCTTCGACCTGATCCTGTTTCACCGCAAAGCCCGCGCCATCAACTTCCGCGAAGCGACCGCCCTCACGCTCGGCTGGATGGCGCTCGCCGGCGTTTTCAACTTCGCGTTCTACCGCTACGCGTTGTGGAAGTTCGCCGTGGACCCGCGCCTGCAAGCCATACCGGGCTTTGACGCCGCGAAGGAAGCCAAGGACGCCGCTCTGCAGTTTCTCTCCGGCTACGTCGTCGAGGAAACGTTGTCGGTGGACAACATGTTCGTGTTCGTCCTGGTGTTCGCGTTCTTCCGCATCCCGCCGCACCTGCAACACCGTGTGCTGTTTTACGGCATCATGGGCGCGATCATCTTCCGGTCCATCTTCATCGCGCTCGGCAGCCTGCTGCTTGGCTACACCTGGGTGATCTGGCTGTTCGGCGGCTTTCTCATCGTCACCGGCGTACGCATGCTGTTTTCCGGCGGCGATGCGGAACCCGACCTCGAACACAACCGCATGGTGGGACTCGTGCGGCGCTTCGTCCCCGTCACCAACGAACTGCATGGTTCCAACTTCTTTATTACTCGCGAAGACGGCAAGCGGTTCGCGACGCCGTTGTTCCTGACGCTGATCCTGCTCGAGGCCAGCGACATCGTCTTTGCCGTGGACAGCGTACCTGCGATCTTCGCGCTCACCAGCGAGCCGCTGATCGTGTTCACTTCGAACATCTTCGCCATTCTCGGCCTGCGCGCGATGTACTTTTTGCTCGCGGGCGCCGTGCACCGGTTCCACCTGCTGAGCTACGGCCTGGCCATCATCCTGATCTTTATCGGCCTCAAAATGGCCTGGTTGAACCAGTTGTTCGACGGCCACTTCCCAACGTCTCTATCGCTCGGAATTATTGCCGGCGTGCTTGCCGTGTCGATCGGCTTGTCGCTCGCCTTTCCCAAAGCGCCGGACGCCGATTAACTCCGGGCAATGATATCCTCAGCGGTGAACTTACGTGTTTAGCCGTCATCATCGCAAGGTACGCATATTCTTTGCGCTGGCGGATATGGCAACCTGCGCGATCGCGCTTGAAGCTGCCTACTTCACCCGCAGCCAACTGCATCTGGCGAACTACTTCGAAATCGAATTCTCCGGCCGGATCTTGCTGCATGTCTGCAGTGCGATGCTGGTGGTGTTCACCGCGCTTTGGTTCCGCGTGTACGAACAGATCGACTCGGCGCCGCTCGCCTACAAACTGGTCGAAACCACCCGCCAAACCGTCCTGACGCTCATCGGACTCGTGCTCGTCGAATACGCGCTGCGCATGGACCTCAGCCGTCCCTTCCTGCTGTTCTTCGGCGCGTACCTTTGGCTCGGCATGATCCTGTTCCGCCTGTGGGCCGGCAGTTTTTCGCGCATGATGGGTTCGCCCCACTATGTGATGGTGGTCGGAACCGGCGACAGTGCAAAGCGCCTTGCCGAAACCATCGAGAAATCCGCGTCCTATGGATTGCGCTTGAGCGGCTTCATCGCCGACGGGCCTGGTGGAGTGGCGCCGCTCGACTATCCCGTACATCAGTTGACCGACCTGCCGCGATTGCTGGACCAGAACGTCATCGACGAGATGATCTTCGCCGTCGATTCCAAGCGCCTTGCGGAACTCGAAGACGTCTTTCTGCTGTGTGACGAGGAAGGTGTGCGTACGCGCGTTGCCTGCGACTTCTTCCCGCACGTCAACAGCGAGATGTACCTCGACCGCCTGGGCCACTCGCCGCTGCTGACCTTTTCCGCCGCTCCGCACGACGAATTGCGCCTGCTTGTGAAGCGGCTTACCGATATCGCGATCGCGTCCATCGCCCTGGTGCTGCTATCGCCGCTGATGCTGGTGGTGGCGCTGCTGGTGAAGATGACCTCGCCCGGACCGGCGTTGTTCCGCCAGATCCGTTGTGGCCTCAACGGCCGACGGTTCACTTTTTATAAGTTCCGGTCGATGTGTCAGAACGCCGAGGAGATGAAGGAAACGATCACGCATCTGAACGAACGCGACGAGGTGGTCTTCAAGATCCGGAACGACCCGCGTCTGACGCCGGTGGGCCGCTGGCTGCGCAAGTTCTCGCTCGACGAACTGCCGCAGTTGTGGAACGTGCTGCGCGGCGACATGTCGATTGTCGGTCCCAGGCCTCCGGTCCCCGACGAGGTGCAACGTTATGAGCGCTGGCAGCGCAGGCGGTTGCGCATGCGGCCCGGCCTCACCTGCATCTGGGCGATCTCCGGCCGCGACGCGGTGGACTTTGAAACCTGGATGAAAATGGACATGCAGTACATTGATAACTGGTCGCTTGCGCTGGACTGGAAGATCATGATCCGGACCGTGCCTCGCGTGCTGACGGGCAAGGGCGCAAGCTAGCCTGTTCGATAGGAAGCCTTATTTATGCACTTGTTGCCGACTCAAGATGAAGTTCTCGCCCTGTTGCGGGAAAGTGGTGCGTTGCGGAACGGCCATTTCGAGTACCCGAACGGGCTGCATACCGACGAGTATCTGCAGGTGGCGCTGGCGATGCACAATTACCAGACAGCCAAGATCCTGAGCGTTGGCCTGTCGCGCAAGCTGCGCGAAAACACCGAAATCCGAGCGATCCTGGCCGATCTTTCGGTGGTTTGCCCTGCTACGGGCGGCCTTCCGGTGGCTTACGGAATCGGCGAGGCGTTGCGTGCCAAGAAGGTCTATTGGGCCGAGCGCGAGGTGGAAGGCGGGCCGCTACAGTTCCGCCAGTTTCACGAAGTCTCCAAGGGCGAAAAGGTCGTTCTGGTGGACGACATCCTGCGCACGGGCAGCAAGTTGACCGAGTTGAAGGCGCTGGTGGAAGAATGCGGCGCGGAAGTTCTGGGCCTGGCCGTGATGGTGCACCAGCCCTATCCGGGCTGCGCGGAATTCAACCCGCTGTACAAGCTCGCCACGCTGAACACCACCTACTGGCCCGCCGACGAATGTCCCTTGTGCAAGAAGGGCGAACCCCTGACGAAAGTGCTGGTGTAAAGCAGACCGATGCGTTACGGCGTCAACACGTTTATCTGGTCGGCGGACTACAACCCCGCCGTTGCCGAACTGTTTCCAAAGATCAAGGCGGGCGGCTTCGACGGCGTCGAAGTTCCCATCTTCCGCCCCGGCGATTTCCAGTCCGCGCATCTGCGAAAAGCGCTGGAGGCCAATGGCTTGGGCGCGACCGCTGTCACCGTTCTTGTGGACGGTCTGAACATCATTGCGCCGGACGCCGATGTTCGCCGTCGCAGTATCGAGGACTTCGCCGCCAAAATCCGCGCGGTGTCCGATGCGGGCATCGACCTGCTGTGCGGACCTTTGTATAGTCCCGTCGGGTTCCTGCCCGGCCGCCGCCGTACGCCGGACGAATGGAACTGGGCGGTGGAAGCGTTTCAAGCCGTCGCCCCAGTGCTCGAATCCACCGGCGTGACGCTCGCCATCGAGCCCTTGAACCGTTTTGAAACCTACTTTTTGAATACGGTCGCTGACGGCGTAGCGCTGTGCGACGCCATCGCCCATCCTCGCATCGGGCTGCTTGTGGATACGTTCCATTCGAACATCGAAGAAAAAGACATCGCCACGGCGTACCGCGTCGCGGGCAAGCATCTGAAGCACGTCCACACGTGTGAGAACGACCGCGGCATCCCCGGCAGCGGCCACATCGAATGGCCGTCGATCGTCGAAGCCATCAAGTCCACCGGCTACGATGGCTGGCTGACCATCGAAAGCTTTGGCTTCGCGCTCGGCGAAATCAGCGCCGCCGCTTCCATCTGGCGCGACATCGAAAAGACGCCCGATGTCATTGCCTACAACGGGGTGGAGTTCCTGAAGAAAGCCTTCGCTTAAGGCAGCGCGATCCGCACGGCGATCGGCTTGCGGATCGCCACCGGCTCTTCGGGCATTTCCACATCGGCCAGGGTCGCGCCTCCATAGTGTTGCGCAAACAACGGCATCACGATTTTGGTCGCCGTGCGAATCAGCATCGCGCCCAGGCAGGCGTGCGCACCCATCCCGAACGCCAAGTGACCTTTTGCGTCGCGACTCGGGTCAATACGGTCGGCATCGGGGCCAAAGCGATCGGGGTCGCGGTTGGCGGCATACAGCGACAACGCGATTTTCATTCCTTCGAAGTAGCGGAACTGCAGGTGCGATGGCCCCGCGACGCGCAGCAGTTCCTCAAGC
>JAFDVT010000470.1 GCA_018268875.1 Acidobacteriota bacterium | reverse complement strand
GTCGAGGTTCGCGAGGCCAGCCAATTCGGCGAGATGATCATCATCGCCGCGTACCTGCCGGTGCTGGCGCTGGCCGGATTGGAAGGCAAGACGTTCCGTCCGATGGCGTTCACAGTGATTCTGGCGCTTTCGGCGGCGTTGATATTGAGTCTTACGCTGGTGCCCGCGTTGTCGGCGCTGTTCCTGAAGGATCGCGCGGAGCGGCATAACGCGGCGCTCGAATGGCTTCGCAAACAGTACGAACCGGCGTTGCGATGGCTGTTGGCGAACCCGTGGCCGCCGGTGATTGCGGCAATGGTGTTCGTGCTGATCGGCGTGGCGGGGTTCGGCGTGCTGGGGTCCGAATTCATTCCCGAACTCGACGAAGGCGCGATTGCGATGAACCAGGTTCGCCCGAAAAGCGTGTCGCTCAACGAGACGATTCGCCAGGCGACGATGCTCGAACAGGAACTGATGAAGATCCCCGAAATCTCGTCGATTGTGGGGCGGATCGGACGGCCGGAGATCGCGACGGACCCGATGGGTCCCGACCTGGTGGACACGTTCATCATGCTGAAGCCGGAGGCGCAGTGGGCGGGGCCGGGAAAGAAGGCCGAACTGATTTCGCGCATCGAGGCGGCGGCCAGCAAGTTCCCGGGGCTGACGTTTGGATTCTCGCAACCGATCAAGTACCGGATGCTGGAACTGATCGAAGGGGCGGGCGCGCGGGCCGATGTGACGGTGAAGATTTTTGGCGACGATCCGGCGCAATTGACGCGCCTCGGCAACGCGGTGGCGGCGGCGGCAAAGCCCATACGCGGCGCGCGCGACGTCAAGGTGCAGCAGCTTGCGGGCTTGCCGACGTTGAGCGTACACATCGATCGCGAAGCCATTGCGCGGCATGGATTGAACGTCGCGGAAGTGCAGGAGGTGATCCAGACGGCGATCGCCGGGGCCAAAGCGTCAGTCGTGCTCGAAGGGTTCAAGCGGGTCGACCTGGTGGTTCGTTTTGCGGATGCATCACGGGGAACGGCGGAGGATTTGGCGAAGCTTCCGGTGCGCGCGCCGGGCGGACAGAACCTACTGCTGGGCCAGTTGGCGAAGTTCGAACGCGAGGAAGGTCCGGCGGAAATCGCTCGGGAAAACGGGCAGCAGAGGATTTCGGTGGAGATGAATGTTCGCGATCGCGACATCGGTTCATTTGTGGAAGAGGCTCGCGGCGCGGTGGCGGCGGCTCCGCCTGGCTATCGCATCGAATGGACGGGTACGGCGGAACATCTGGATAGCGGACGCAAGCGTCTGCTGATTGCCGTGCCGGTGACGTTCGCGTTGATTTTGCTGATGCTGTACGTGACGTTCGGCGCGCTTCGGCCGGCGGTACTGGTGTTCAGCGGCGTGCCGTTCGCGGCGACCGGCGGCGTGCTGGCGCTGCTGGTTCGCGACATGCCGTTTTCGATCAGCGCGGGCGTTGGATTCATTGCGGTATCAGGCGTCGCGGTGCTGAACGGCGTCGTGATGCTGAGCTTTATCGGCGACCTTCGCAAGCGCGGGTTGAGCGTGGTGGACGCGACGCTTGAAGGCGCGCTGGTGCGATTGCGACCGGTGTTGATGACGGCGACGGTCGCGAGCCTCGGGTTCCTGCCGATGGCGCTATCAACGGGTACCGGAGCGGAGGTCCAACGGCCGGTGGCGACCGTGGTGATCGGCGGATTGGTGACGTCGACGATCCTGACGCTGCTGGTGCTGCCGGTGCTCAATACGCTGAGCGATTCTTACAAGGGCCATTCGTCGTAGGCGCCGTTGAGGTCGATCACGGCGACCACTTTCACCGGCAGACTGGACGTGCGCAGCGAGGCTCGAACGACAGTGCAAGCTTCTTTCGAGCCGTACAAACGCGACCGCCAACCGAACTCGCCGCCGACTTCCCAATCGCGCGAAGTGCCTGGTTGCAGGTGCAAACGTACACGCTTGCCCAACGCGAAACACGACGGCGTCAACATGCGGACTTCGAGGCCGGTGCGCCAGAACTGTTCGATGAAATGCTCGCCTGTGGACGACGGGCCTTCGATCTCGTCGGTGACGATCATGAGGCCGGCGCGGAACAGGTTCACATTGCGCTTGTGCGTGATGCCGTTGTAGCTGACGGACGCGGTCCAGGCGTCGGTGTGCGTCACTTTGGGCTTGTTGTCCCAGCGCTCGGGACCTGCGGCGTGAGCCTGGTTCATGCCATCGACACGAACCGTGTTGTGAGCGGCGGTGGAGCGGAACCATTCGCGATCCGCCGCGGGTTCGAGCAAGGTGAAGGTTCCCGCGTCGATCAGCAGTTCCTCGCCGCCGTAGCGCGCGGTGATGGACAGGGCATCCGAATGCGAATGACCGGCGTAGCCGTAGCCGAAACCGCCCCATTTGAAGATCACCGAAAGATCGTCGCGGCTGGCCGAGGTCACGCCCGAATCGGTGAATTGCAGGTCGCCACCGCGGGCGTCGCGAGGCCGGCTGAGTTGGCGTAGCAAGCGCGAACTGAGCCACCAGATCGCTTGTTCAAACACGTCCGCTTCCTCAAAGCCGTATTCGGTTCCCACGCCGCGCTGATCGAGCAGCAGCGACGCCGTGGCGAGCGACGCACGGCCATAACATTCGACGGGCGTCGCGTAGGGATGGAAGAATCGCCCGCCGTCCTCGTCGCCGAACATGGGCGCTTTGCGCTCCTGGCCGAGCAACGCGTCAAGGTAGGCGGCCATTTTGCCCAGACGGTCCTTGAACCACAACGGCGCGTCGGTTTCGATGGCCAGGTGAAACAGGAACATGTCCATCGCGTAGACGTGCATGTGGTTGGACTGTTCAAAGTGCGACCCGTCGGCGCGCACCTGGAACTCCATCTGTTTGCGAACCACCTCGCGTCCATGCGCCTTCCAGCGTTGCGCGCGGGGGAACTGCGGGAACAAAGCGCCGATCGCATGCAGTGCCACAGCCTCGGCCAGCAGCCGCGTGTTGGGCGATGTGTGGATCGAAAGATTATTGGCCAGAAAGCAGCCGTGACGGTAAATGCCGTTCAGCAGTTTGTGGCGAAACGGCGCGGGAAAGCGCTTGCCGACGATGTGGAACACCCAGATCCACGACAGCGCGCGCATCGCGGCTTCGGACGGCATCGCCCAGTTGATGCCGCGTTCATGCGGGTTCTGTTCCCACCACGATTCGAGATGGCGCACGATGGTCTCGGTATAGGACACGGCGCCGGTGATCTCCGCGGCTTGCGCGAGCAGCACCAGATGCTGATGGCGGTTGAGCAGCCAGATGGCATGGGCGTCGCCGACGGTGGCGAAGTCCCCGGGCTTGACCAGGCGGAAGTAATCGAGGGCCGAAGTCCGATTGTGAAAGTAATCGCGGCGCCATTCGATGTTCGTGCCCTTGCCGAGGTCGAGCGGCGGATAACCGGCCAGTTGAAAGCGATTCGACTGGATGTCGTTGGCGATACGTTCGACTTCCAGCGCGTACAACGAGCCTTTGACGCGGCGCGCGGCCCACACGGCGTCGGGCAAGTCCAGACGCGGGACGTCCACCGAGGAACCGAGGCGCGGCTTCCAGATCAACTGGGTGAGGTTGCCCGCTTCCTGCTGGATTCGCAAAAAGATTTCGCCGGCGCTTCGATTGGCCATTTCGCAAATTGAATCCTCCATTTTCCCATGGGGCGGCGGGCTGGTTGCTAGCATGGAATTTGCCAGCAAAACCATCGTGGTTCCCACGCCTGGCGGAGATCATGGAGGAGCTCCGCGGCTTTCCCGCACCGGTGATCGACCGCGCCACTGTCGAACGTATGTTTCAGGTACGGCGGCGGCGCGCCAATCAGATCCTGGCTCGCATGGGCGGCTATCAGGTGGGCCGCACGGGCCTTGTGGACCGTCACATTTTTGTGTCGAATCTCGAAGCCATCGCGGCGGGCGAGGACTTTCATTACGAAGAGCGCCGCCGCGTTCGGGTTCACGAAAAGCTTGCGGAAGCGAGGCGGATTGCCAAGGCAAAGCGCGTGAAGATCGCGCCCGCGCCAGTCGCGGTTGTGCCTTCGCTGCCGGATGGCGTCTCCATCGCGCCGGGCGAAATCCGCATCGCGTTCGACACGCCGGAAACGCTGTTGACGCGCCTGTTTGAGCTGTCGCAAACCATCGCCAACGATTACGAGGAGTTCGTGGCCAAGCTGCCGCAACGATAATTTTTATGCCCAACAAGCCGGTTGCTTTGCTGGACCTGAAAGCGCAGTACGCGCACATCCGAGAGGAAGTGACGGAGGCGATCACACGGATTTGCGACGGGCAGACGTTCGTGCTGGGCGAGCCTGTCGCGACCTTTGAACGGCAGATCGCGGAGTACAGCCAGGTGAAGCACGCGGTGGGATGCGCCTCGGGTTCGGACGCGATTCTGCTGGCGTTGAAAGCATTCGGCGTCGGCAAGGGCGATGCCGTGTTGACGGTGCCGTATTCGTTTTTTGCGACGGCCGGTTATATCGTCCACAGCGGCGCGGAACCGGTGTTTTGCGATATTGAACCGTCCTCGTTCAACATGGATCCGGCGAACGTCGAAGAGGCGCTGGACCGCCATGCCGGAAAGATCAAAGCGATTCTGCCGGTGCATCTCTATGGACAGTGCGCCGACATGGATCCGATTCTGGAGATCGCAAAATCGCGCGGCATTCCGGTGATTGAAGACGCGGCGCAAAGCATCGGCGCGGAATACAAAGGACGTCGCGCCGGGTCGATCGGCGAGGCCGCGTGCTTCAGCTTTTATCCCGGCAAGAACCTGGGTGCGTTCGGCGACGCGGGCATGGTGACGACGCCGGACGATGCGGCGGCGCACACGCTACGGGCGATTCGCGTGCACGGCGGGCACACACGCTACGTCCACGACACCGTCGGTTGGAACTCGCGCCTCGACGCGCTGCAAGCGGCTGTACTTTCGGTGAAGCTGAGGTACCTGGACCAGTGGACCGAAGCTCGCCAACGCAATGCCGACCTGTACCGGCAACTGTTGCGCGACTGTCCGCAGGTACGGACTCCGAACGTCGAATCGCACAGCACGAGGCACGTGCACAACCAGTTCGTGATCCGCGCCGAGAATCGCGACGCGCTGAAGCAGGCGTTGACCGAACAGCAGATCGGCTGCGAGATTTACTATCCGATTCCCCTGCATCTGCAGACCTGTTTTGCGTACCTCGGCTACCGCGCCGGGGACTTCCCGGTGAGCGAGCAGGCGGCGGCGGAGACTCTGGCGATCCCGGTGCACCCGGAATTGGCGGACGCGGACATCGAGCATGTCGCCGCGCGCATCCGCGCGTTTTATATGGCCCGATGATAAAATCGCGTGCGATGAACCGACGCACATTCTTTTCGGCTACGACCGCCGCCGCGGCCGCGGTGGC
>JAFDVT010000046.1 GCA_018268875.1 Acidobacteriota bacterium | reverse complement strand
GTGGGAAATCGCGGACTCTCATCGCTCGAAGCCGGATTTGCCACGATGTACGGCAACACCGCCCTGAGCATCAACAGGTTCGTTGTCGACAGCGACGGGTTCCGGGCGAACAACGACGACAGTCGATCCATCACGGGGGCGATGGTGCACACCGCCCTCACCGACCGGACGTCGGTGCAGGCGGAGTACACGAAGCTGCATCAGTCTTCCGGCGATCTCAATCTCGCCCTCGATGGATTCTTCGACCCCGCGCGGCGCGTGGTTCAGGACCGCGACACGCTTCGACTCGGCGTGCGCCACGGGCTTTCTCCGTCGACCGAAATCCTGACGTCCTTCGTCTACCAAGACCGCTCGGAGACATTCGACGATTTCGGGTTCGGCAGTTCCTCGATCGCCACCAGAAGCGGGCGCCTCGAGCTTCAAGGCCTGCACCGCTACGACAGCGCTTCGCTGGTGGTCGGCGCGAGTCGGTACGCCGGGAGAACAGAGGAATCCTTCCTCGTGGCCCCCGTGTCCCATCCGAATCATTTCACGGCCTACGGCTATTTCGGGCTGCGGCCGCTGCGCAACCTTTCTACCCAGATCGGGATGAGCTACGACCATCTTCAGGCGCGCGAGTCGATGGATCCGCGACGCTGGAATCCGAAGCTCTCGGCCGTCTGGGATGTCTCCGATCACACCACGCTACGGGCCGCGCTGTTTCAGACCGTCAAACGTCGCGTGAATGCCGAGCAGGGACTCGAGCCGGCGCAATTCGCGGGGTTCACGCACTACTTCGACGACGTCAACGGCGCCATCGCACGGACCGCCTCCGTCGGTGTCGACCAACGCTGGAACGACCGCCTGTACGGCGGTGCCGATCTCACACGGCGATCGTTGCTCGCACCGACTACCATCGTCGACCAGAACACCGGCGAACCGACGGCCATTCGACGGGAACAGATTCAACAGACGCTGCGGGCCTACATGGCGTGGATCTGGCGCCCGTCGCTGGTGCTGAGCGCCATGTTCAGGCGGGAATCGCTCGCCGTGCCCGAACCCGAACGAATCCTCGCCTTCGAGTGGGTCGACGTCGTGACGTACCGCGCGCCGGTGACGGTTCGCGGGTACTTCGGCGACGGATGGTTCACCAGCGCCACGACCGAATTTGTGCGCCAGCAGGGCCGGATGCAGTTGTTCGACACCGTCGAGGATCACCGGTCGTCGGGCAACCTCCTGCACTTCCAGATCGGTCGACTCCTGCCGGCGCGGCGGGGCACGGTCGTTCTGGATGCCCAGAACGTGTTCGATCGTCGCCTGCTCTACCAGAACACGTTCATCGAGACCGAAGCACGCTTACCGGCGATCGCGCTCGCCAGGACCGTCACGCTGAGAATCCAGCTGTGGCTGTAGGTATTTCAACCAGTGCCATCTTGGAGGCATTCATGAGCACAATCTCGGAAACCATCCGTCCGTTCATCGTCGCCATGGCGACCGCCTGCGCAGGCATTTCGAGCGCGGTATCGGCAAGCGATTTCTCTTGCGAGTACGCACTCCTGGATGAAACGAAACCAGACGGCGCGGAGACGGTCGCCATCGCGTTCGACAAGAACGGAGTGGAACTCTACCAATGGCCACTCACGCTTCCATACGCTCATGGAGGCTACTCCTACGCCGGTTGCGAGAAACCCGTTTCATTCAGCGACGTTCAAGACTTCACTGTGTTTCGCTACATTGCGCTTCTCCCCGATGGGGGACAGGTGACGATTAAAGAATGTCAACGCCCGAAAGATGAAAAGAACATCCCGCAGTATTTTCATCGCATGTGCAAGGCAGAAGAGGTGCAGTTGGCGCAAATATCTAACTTGAACAAAGGCGGCGCAGGGATCTACTCGATCACGACGGCCAGTACACGATGCAGAAAAGTGTCGATCGGTGGCGGGTACTTCGTCACGAGCGCCTGCGTGCGCTAGCAGGACGTGCTGCGGGACTCGAAGCACGGCACTTCGTTCGACAGCACCTCCCTTCGAACCTCGAACGGAAATCTCGTCATGGCCCATACGAACTCGGACAAAACGCGACGCCTGAATTCGCACCATGCGGGGCACACGACATGGTCCGTCGGCAGCGCCCTCATTCTCCTGGCCCTCACCGGCTGCGCGAGTATCAAGATCACGGCGACCAAGGTGGACCCCAATGTACCCGCCGCAATGAGCGCACCGGGCGCGCTGTACTACCTCCCCCAAACAGAACTCATCACGGAAATCCAGCTCGGCTATGTGCGCAATGGCATGTCGCCGGAAAATTTCTGGCGGGTCGCTGAAGAACCGGAAGGTAGTCCGGGCGACAACTGCAGAGGAAAGAAATCTGGCAGGGACAGCGCCCTCGAAGATTTGTCGAGAGCGCGTGCCCAACACCGTCCTGAGAATGAAGTGCAGGATCTAAAAGACAAGTTGAAGGCTGCCCTGAACGAATACGCAAAACCGCTGCCGCATTGCAGTTCCGTCCGCCCCAGGGTCGAGTTTCGTCCGGCGAATATCTACGCGGCGACGACACGTGATCCTGAACATGCCTACCGGCTCTCGACGAGCGACCGCTTCCGATGGTTCACGAACATCAGCCATACGATCGCCCTCAACGAGGGTGGTGAACTCACGTCGTCTTCGATGTCTTCGGGAAGTTCAGTTCCGGAAGCGATTTACAACACGGTCTCGACCGCAGTGAAGATCGTCGACATCGTCGATGTGCTCGGAGCCGGCGATAGTGATGCCGACACGATGGATACGAACTTCCGGGATGCCGCCTCGCGGCGATCGGGATTGCTCAGAACGTCCGTACCGATCGCGCCGGACTCCCGGAAGGGCATCGTCCCTACCGCCGACAAAGGCAGCCTCGCTGACCTGCCTTTGCCTGGAATGGTAGATAAGAGCTACCAGCCCACATGCTCCTGCGAAAGCGTTCTCAACATTCGGTCGACCATCCAGCCCGACAAGAAAGTTCTAGACGATGTCCTCGAGGCCAAGAGGACATTAATCCTGGCGCTCGCCCACGCCCCCGACAAGGTCGGTAACGCCGCATTCGAACCCGTGCTCAGGGCCCTGGATCAGGAAATAGCGGATGCGCGCCTTCAACTGGACAGGAAACTGGCATTTCATGGTGTGGCAAAAATCGCCACCGAAAGCTGGATCACCCTCCGTACACCCACCTGGACGCCCTCCAAGACCCTCGATGGCCAATCGAGCCACAAGGTCTGGTTCCTCCAGGAGCTCGCGAGCGATGGCGCCTTGCCAATCGCCAGCGAGGACGCTCCGTTCTGGTCGAAGGTGAGTGACACGCTGAATGGATATGGCTTTGTTCTTCGCGTCACTCGGGACGACAAGAGTATTCCCACAGAGGTCCCGCCGCCCGCTTCGTCCGGTTACCGGTACCGCGTTCCCGCGATGGCCCGAATCACCGCCTGCATCGTGCCCCCCAAAAGCATGTATACGGATCCAAACAATGTGGACTGGGACAAGCTGAGAAGTTGCGAGAATCCGCAGTATCGGGTGTTCGTCGGGTCACGGCTCATCCCGCAGCTCGGTTCGATCCTAGCGCTGGATGAGAAATTCGACGCCGAATCGGCGTCTCTCGGAATCTCCCTGTACCCCGGTACGGGGGCCCTTCGACAACTTTCGCTGGGCAAGCGGGGATACGCCGGTCCCCACCCCGGCGACCGGGAATGATCTGCAGTTGGCATGCCCGACTTCGCCAGGAGGGCCGGGAGCCGGGGACCACGGAGTCGTCGTCACGGCCTGTGCGTGTCGCGTTTCCGCCCGGCGTGCGCCGGACATGCCACGCAACTCACATTCAGACAGATTTCCAGATCGATCCCGCCCGCCCACCCCGTGCCGCACCAAGAATTCGCTGCGCAAATCAATGAACTCGAGTCACGCACTCTTGCACTCCCTATCTCCCGCACGCTAGCTTCCGGCACACGAACAGTGCCGCGCCACGCGGCCCTCGCAAGGGAGAACAACAAGAAGTGGCCCACGACAAATGCATTGCCCGCCGCGCGGGGCGCGAACTCCTCTGCGTTGCCTTCTTCGCCCTGGCCACCTCCACCACCCACGCCGCCGACGCCACCTGCACCACCGAAGTCGGCCGCATCGTCTCCCGCCACGGCACCGTCGAATTCCGTCGCGGCGCCGGCGGCGAATGGCAGCCGGCGAAGCTCGAGACGAAGCTCTGCGACGGCGACGACATCCGTACGGCGAAGCTCGCGCGCGCTGCGCTCTTCATCCGTCCGGAGAACATCGTCCGGCTCGACCAGGGCACGGCTGTCCGGCTGCGGGTCACGGCGACCGAGACGCTCGTCGAATTCATCGCGGCAGGCGAACAGGTCGCGGCCGATCCCGATTGCGGCGCCGCCTATTTCATCTCGCGCTTTCCCCGCCGCTTCGGTGTGAAGACGCGGTACGTCAACGCGGACATCGACGGGACCGAATTCCTCGTCCGCAACGAATGCAGCCGATCGGTCGTGGCGGTCTACGAAGGCCGCGTGCGGGCGAGCCCCGCGGACGGTGGCGACACACTGATGCTCGCCGCGGGCGAAGCGGGCGCCGCGGGCACGGGCGTCCGCGGCGCGATCCGACTGCCGGTCGCCTCGACGGACCAGGTGCAATGGGTCATCCACTATCCGCGTTCGGCGCGCGGTGCCGCGCCGGGCATCGCGACCTGCACCGACGCCGAGGAAGCGGCCGCGTGCGAATCCGCGAACGTCGAGTCCGCCCTCGCGGCGGGCGCGACGCACGACGCCTTCGCCGCGATCGATCGTCTCGCGACCACGTCGGGCGGCGCATCGACCGCGAAGGCATTTCGCGCGCTGCTCGCGCTCCAGGGCGTCGACGGCGCGGCATCGACGGCAGCCGCCGATGCGCCCCGGGACGAACGGGAGCGCCGCGCCCGTGCCGCCGCGCTCGCCGCGGAAGCCGTCGCGCTCGACGCGTCGAATCCGCGCGGATGGCTCGCGACGTCCTACGTGCGTCAGGCGCAACTCGATCTCGAGGGTGCGCTCGGCGCCGCGCACGAGGCCGCGAAGCTCGCGCCGGACGGCTTCCACCGCGCCCGGATTGCCGAACTCCAGCTGGCACTCGGCGAGGTCCGCGCGGCGCACGGCACGGCCAGCAGCGCCGTCTTCATCTCGCCGGACGAACCGCGCGCGCACCAGATGCTCGGCTTCGCGCTGCTCGCGAACCAGCG
>JAFDVT010000469.1 GCA_018268875.1 Acidobacteriota bacterium | reverse complement strand
CGGCAAGACGTCGGAAATTGTCACGCTCCACCGGCCAGGCGGCATGAAGGCCAAACGGGTGGCGATTGTAGGTGCCGGCGCGGCGGGCAAATTCGGTTCAACCGAGGCTCGCAAGGCCGCTTCGTTGGTGGTCAGGCATCTGAAAACGAACGCCGCGAACGCCTGTTTTGCTGTGGACGACGACCATGCTTCGTTTGCCGGCGCGTTTTCCGAAGGCGCCGTGACCGCGTTGTGGGAACAGGACTTCCACAAATCGACCGGCCGCCGGGAAAATAAGCTCGGATCGACTACTTTTCTTGTTTCCTCCATGAATCCGGCGTTTGAAAATTCGCTATCGGCGGGGCGCATCGTGGCCGAATCGCAGAACTTTGCGCGGGACCTGGTGAACGAACCGGGCAATCTCCTGCCGCCCCGCGAACTGGTTCGCCGGGCCAAGGAAATGGCCGAGCAGTTGGGTCTGACGATCGACGTCCTGGACAAGGACCGGATGGCGCAGTTGGGGATGGGTTCGCTGTTGGGTGTCGCGCAGGGTAGCGCGGAGCCGCCGTTCCTGATTGTTATCCAATATGTTCCGGCGGAAAAGCCGGCGACGGCGGATCATCTGGCGCTGGTGGGCAAGGGCGTGACGTTCGACACGGGCGGCATTTCGCTCAAGCCGGCCGACGGCATGGAAAAGATGAAGTGCGACATGGCGGGCGGCGCGGCGATGCTGGGCGCGATGCGTGCCTTGGCGCAATTGAAGCCGGCCATCCCGGTCACCGCGTTCATCCCGACGGTGGAGAATATGCCGGGGAGCCGGGCGCAACGTCCCGGGGACATCGTGCGGTCACTGGCGGGCAAGACCATCGAAGTACTGAATACGGACGCTGAAGGCCGCCTGATTCTGATCGACGCAATCACCTACGCAAAGCAGCAGGGATGTACGCATATCGTGGATGCGGCTACGCTTACGGGCGCGATCGGCGTGGCGCTGGGCAATGTTCACGCGGGTGCGTTCAGCAACAATCAGGAGTTCCTGGACAAGGTGTTGAAGGCGTCCCGGGAAGCCGGCGAGAATCTGTGGCCGATGCCCACCGATGACGATTACCGCGAACAGTTGAAGAGCGCGTACGCGGACATTGCCAACATCGGCGGTCGCGCGGGTGGGGCTTGCACGGCGGCGGTGTTCCTGAAGGAATGGGTGGAAGATACGCCCTGGGTGCATCTGGACATCGCGTTGACCGCGTACCTGGATGAGGCGAAGCCGTTCTGTGCCAAGGGCGCGACCGGGTTCGGGGTACGGACGTTCGTCAATCTCGCGATGAACTGGTAGATCCGGATCAAAAAAATCAAAGGACGGTTGGGGTTCGCGCCTCGACCGTCCTTTTTTGTCTTATGCCGCCGCCGCAGCAGCGGTAGCGGCGGTTTCACATGAGGAGGCTAATCCTCATTCCACCTCTGCGGGCGCTTCCTCGATTTCCACTTCCAGGCGTTCCAGGCGGCCGTTCCGGTCGATGAAGCGGAGAAACCGGTTCTTCAACGGCGCATCCTCCATCCACAGTTGTTCCATCGGGCCGAAAAAGCGGTGAACTTCGTCGGGCATGCAAGTCGGCAGATAGATGCGCAGGACGCGGGGGTCCCAGTAGCGGAACAGCATGTATTTGCCATTGGGAGCCTGCACGCGCAGCATCGTGCGCAGATGCTTGCGGAGGGTTTTGATGCCGACATCGGCGCGGATGAAGGAGCCCCAACTGTTGCCGAAGCCGTCCTCGATGAGGCGGATGGTGGACTTGTCATCCAGTTCAAGGCGTACCAGGTAAGGGGAGGCGCGCTGCAGCGGGATCGAGAGTGAGCCCGCGAAGAGGCATTCATGCTCGAGACCGGAGTAGGAAAGAGCGGAGTACAGGCGCTTGTCGCGTCCGCAATCGACGATCATCCACATATCGGGGCGGGAGCCTTTGGGCCAAAAATAGCCGCGGACTTGTTCGTAGATGCTCATATCACCTTCCAAAACTTCAGAACCTGGGCTTTATCATGGGTGAGCAGATAAGTTGCCGTCGACATCGGCATCAATTGCAACGGCCGAACCGGTTTACCGGGGAACGATTGCGGTTCGGTTGGAGCAGTCCTACTCAAGCACTTCCCATCCGTCAATTGGATCACCCAATCCACGCGGAACGCTCCCGCTCTAGCAATGGAATGGCACACCCGGGATGCGACCGGTGCATTCTCGACAGGTGTTGAGACGACCTGGTACCGGTTTACGACCGGTTTTTCCACTTCCGGCGGAGGTGTCCAGTTGATTTCAACATAGGAAGTCGATATGGTCTTGGCGTCTTTTGACTTCGGCTTATCCTGCACGAGCAGGGCGGCGTGCACTCCGCCTTCTTTATCGACCCATGCTGTGGGTTCGGAATCGGGGAGTGGTATCGCATCGGGAATCGCGACCACGATGGGGTCGCCAGAGCCTGCGCGATATAAGGAAACCGGCAGTGTATCGACCTCGCCGCCGGACGACTGGCCGACGGTCATCGCATACGGGATGTCTCCTTCCCGTGAAAGCGCCGCGACCGCGGAACTGACGGTCGTCCCGTCCCAAGATGCTTCCCATTCCAACTTCGCCGGCGACCCGCTCACCGGAAACTCCACCAACTGCAGCGTCCTGTTCGTGCGAAGCCAGCCGAGTACGCGGCCGTCTCGCAGAAGGAACGGCGGGTACACGGGAACGGCGTCTTTTGACAGTTCGAACGTCACCGCGGAACCGGGCTCTTCCGAGGTCTCGATGCCGATGGCCTTCGTAGAAATCCAACCGGCGCGCGATTCGTCAAGATCGACCCGGTTGAAGCGCGTCCAGGGCGCGTACACGGCGTTAGCGTCCATGGGCAGTGGGGTTGTATCCGCCGTTACCAGGCCGGACGGCTTGATCTCGCCAATGGCCGGACGGTTCTCGCGGAACATCATCTGGTAGAGACGGCCGGGCGTTCCGAGCATCACCAGCACGCGTTGCAGGGCGGCTTCTTGAAAACCATCGTCCGCCATGATTCGAGCGGACCGGACCTCGGGATGTTCGATGGTGATCTTCACGGCATCGGCCTGCAGAATCTTACCACCGGCATCCATCGTCGTTGAGACCCTGTACTCGCCGGGCTCTGGAAACCGGATCAAGCGTTCGAGTTCGATCTCGTAGTCGATGGCCGCGCCGGGAGCCAGAAGCACCGGCTTCACGGACATAGAGGCCGACGCCGTCGCGCGCTTGCCGCGTGGAAACGCCGCAGGTTCCGGATACGCGGGACCCACAACCTGGTAGCGGATTCTGGCCGAACCGCCATCGTCCGGATCGGGAACTTCCACTGCCGCGGCGCCGTCGTTGGTGAGGCGCACCGTAAAGAGGATCGTTTCGCCCGAAAGGAAGCGGTTCGACAGCAAATGAATAGAGAGTTTCACGCTGAATTGTTAGTTTACTTGTTGTTGCCGCCGCCCTCGAGCAGCTTGCTCTTGTCCCAGCCACGCAAGCGAAGCTGGCAGAAACCGCATAGGCTGCGCGGCCCATTGAAATACGACATCAAGCAGTCGTTGACGCTGGTGTCGTGCGCTTGATAGCCGCTCTCGCCGTTGACAGGCGCGGGGTGCGGCAACATGAAGTGATGCCCGAACTCGTGGGCGCCCGTGATGTCAACATCGGCCGCTGTGTAACCGACCTCACCCGCCGCGGTCGCATCCATCGTTGACAAAAATCCGCAATGATTGAGATCGCCCGAGGGGAAGTCTGCCGCCATGCCGTCGGTGAGGTCTCCACCGCCGGCGAAGTGCGACTTCATTAAGTTGTGCGTCCACTTCACCTGGAAGATACAGCAGCCCTCGGTGTCGGTGCGCATCTTCTTGTCGAAGACCGTCGTCAGCAACTCGAGCCCTTTGTCCTGAAAATAGTCTGCGTACTTAGCGTCCGTGCCGAGGCTGTTATTCTTCATCCAGTTTCGCGCTTTCGTCTCGGTCCAGCTTTTGCCGGCCATCAGTGCTTCGCGGAACTTGGTACGGGACCGGATGTACATCCCATCGCCACCCTTGGAATGCTGATTCACCGTACTATCAATGGCGAACTGCTCATTCGCGGTCCAGCCATTCACCACGCTCGCCACCTCGCTATTCCATTCCGAGGCCGGATATGTCTGGATCGAACCCTTGTCGTCCTTGATTTCAAGCTTCGCCGCCTCGTAGTAGCTGAAAACGTTGCCGATCGTCATGTCGGTGACGCTCGACGTCTTCTTCACATAGCGGATCAGGTGGCAACGCCGCCATATCTCGAACTCGTGTGTTTCCTTTTTCAGCGACGCTTCGATTTTCAACGGCGCGTCCGTATCGACGTCCAAACGCGGCTTGCGCTTGTCGTCCGTGATCTCGTGCGCGGAATACAGGGTGATCTTGTAGATGTCGCCCGCCATGCGGGACGGGCGGAACAGCACGCCGGTCTTCCCGGCGAGCTTGCCCTTGCGCCACCCGAGGCTGAAGGCCGCGAACTTGCGGTTGTCCTTCATCTCCTCGACCTTGAAGGGGAACGTACCGTCGGTAAGGGCGTCCGCGGCGTCATAGCCGGCCTGATCGGGGAATACTTTGTTCGTATCGTCGCCGCGCTTGCCGCCACGATCCTTGTGGCAGTTCATGCCCTTGGGCTTGGAAGCGTCCTTATCGTAATTCTCGGCGTTGGCGGCAAATGTGTTGGAGCTGGCTTGTAGTTTGCTTTCCCAATCCCACAGGAACTTGGTCTTTCCGAGGGCCTTCGGTGCGATCACCTTGGTCCCGGCGGAGTTGCGGATGTACACTTTGGCGAACAACGGGATCTGCGGGCCCTTTTCCCAGATATTCTTGTACTCGTCGAACAGCGTGTTGTTATCCATGCCGTTGACGTTGAAGATGTCGCTGTTGAGGTAGATCTTCGCGAGGCCGCCCGCTTCCGGGTCCGAAAAGTCCTTCTTGAGCTCTTCGAACGGCGTACGGATCTTCGGATACGTGCCGGGCTCAACCTCGATGCATTCCTTCTCGCCCCACACCAGCTTGAACTCATGCACCAGGACGTTGAAGAACGTCCACGCCTGCGGGGACTGGCAGATGCCTTCGCCCTTGGTCAGCACCAGGCGCAGCTTATAGGGCGAATGTTCGGCCGTAACGAACCCGTCGGGGAACTTTTCATCCTCCGCGCCGAGGTTGCCGTCCCATTCCTTCTTCTTTTCCTTGTCACCGCCGCCAGGCTTGTCGTACTCGAACTCGAGTTCATTCTCGCCGTCCAAAAGTTCTTCGGGCTTGAGTTCGCGTTCCCACAGCGGGACCTTGTCCCAGCGGCGGAACAGTTGGAGCTTGGCTTCGGTGATCACCGAAAACGGATTGAAAAGGTGGTACCAGATCTTGACCCGGTCGTGCTTGTCTTTCTGCTCCGTCCAGTCGTTGTCGTCGTCCTTCCACTGATTGCCGGGCGCGAAGCAGAACTCGTCCTTGCCTCCAGCCTCGGCCTTGCGAGGGGGCGTGGACGCTGTGGGGAGATACGATTTCGATTTGTTCGTATCGTCTTTCTTGAGCCGCAGTTCGATAATGCCGTATTCCGGCGCGACGATTTTGTTGCCGTGCGTCTGGTCGTGCCCGGTACGGGCGATATAGGCTTTCCGGGTGATTTTAGGCATGTCAGATTTTGTCGTGCGCGGCTTCGAGCGTACCCTTCACGTCGTCGAGATTGCCGGATGGGTCGGCCGTACCCTTGAAGCGCTGGTAGGACTTGATGACGACCTTGGTCTCATCGTCGGTGGCCGTCTTTGCTTCGGGATCTTTCAACTTACAGCCCAGGTTATTGAGGCGCTGGAGTGAGCCGCGTACTTCAGTGTGAGGTTCGAGCGAACCCACTTTAAGCTCGTATTCGAATTCCAGCGGCGTCGTGTCCTCGGGGGGCTTCTCGTCGGTGAATTCGTCGGCCACGATCTTGGGCGGATGCGGCGGAAACTCCGGTGCCGCGGTAGCTGGCTTGTTCCTTGCCGGAGGCGTTGGCTTTTTGAGAATGAGCGGCTTGAACTTCAGGCTGCCAGTTTTGACCTTGGGGTCTATTTCGCCTTCGATCAGTCCTTCGGCCGGCTGGCCTGCTTTGGTGAATGACCCTACTGTGAAGGTACATTCGGTCACCGCCAGCATCTTGTCCTGACTGCTCACCAGCTTGACGCGGATTTTGGTTTTCTTCCGGTCAACGACGAATTTTTTCTCTTTGTCGAGATCGAGCGCGACCTTCTTGGGCCGTTTGTCCGGAATATTGACGTTGTCGCCTTCGGCCAACTGATTAGGGTTTGGGCGCGTACCTTTTAGTCCGGCGTTGTCCGGGTGGTCGTACAACGTTTTGTAGTTGTAAAAGCCATTTTCTTTGGCGAGGCTGTCAAAACAGTCGCCGGGCTGGGCTGGGTGAACTGCCATGGCTTATGCGGGCTCCCATTCGGCTTCGTCGATGTCGGGGAAATAGATGCTGTAGCTGCCGCCGTCGAGCTCTCTGGCCTCGAGTTCGCCGGTGGCGAGCGGGCCTCCGTTGATCACCGCCGCGTCCTGCAGAATCTGCGCCGCGGTGGTAGGAACCGGGGTGTCGTCGTCTTTGAAATGCAATTTGACCTTGACGAAATGTTTTTTGAGCGGGCAGCTCTGTACGCCAGTGGGTGGGGTCTGATTCGGATCGGTGGCCTTGTTGACGGCGGCCATCGTCTTTCCAGTGCCGATTTTAGGTCCGGCGTTCCCTTGCGGGCCGGCTTTCCGGACGATGGGCTTCCAGTTTGCGGGTCTCGGAGGCAGCGGCGGCTTCGTACGGATCTGCGGACCCGTGCCGGGCTGGACTCCCGGCGAAGGAGTCGTTACTTTTTTCCAACCGCCGCCACCACCACCGCCGCCTTGTGGATTCATAGTTTGTTCACCTTGCTACGCGTGATCCACCACAGTTTCCGGTCAACCTGCGATGCTGGAATGAGTGGTGTTTTCGAGTCCCCTGGAACTATTTTTGCCGGCCGATGCGCCGAACCGTGCCGAGCTTGTCGCCAAGGCCGCGAGGCACTTGGAACTGATTGTCGAAACAAATCAACAATTTAATCTGACACGAATTTTGGACCCGGTGGAGGCGGCCGTAAAGCACGTGGTGGATTCGGTGATGCCGTGGCGTCATTTCGCCGGCGCCAAGGTGGTGGCCGACGCGGGTTCAGGACCGGGCTTTCCGGGCATCCCGCTGGCGATCGCCCTGCCGGATGTACAGTTTACGTTGCTGGAATCGACCGGAAAGAAGGCCCGGTTTCTGGAGTCGGCGGTACAAGAACTGAAGCTCCGGAACGTGGCGGTGTTCCCGGTGCGTGCCGAGGACTGGTTCAAAAGCGACCGCGCCGACATCGTGACCGCACGCGCCGTGGCTCCGCTGGTGCGCGCACTACCGCTGTTTCGTCCGGCACTGAAGAAAGGTTCGCGGGTCCTGCTGTATAAGGGATCCGCCATCGAGCAGGAGTTGGCGGACGTGATGTCCATGAAGGACCGGAAAGCGGTTCGCGTGGTGGAAACCTACGCGTTGCCGATGGAAATGGGGACTCGGACGCTGGTGGAAATCACGAATCCCGCACAATCCTAGCTCTTGGCGCGCTTGCGGAAGGCGACGGCGAGGCCGAGGAGCGCTCCGCCAATCAACATGTTGGTGCCCGGCTCGGGTACGGCGACCGACGCCGCTTCGGCGGAAATCCGTTCCGTCGACTGGGCGAGGGAAACCACGGCGCTGAGCAATGCCGTGGGAATGACTTTACCAAGGAAGATACTGCGCATGGTTCTGCCATGATGACGGTGCAACCGGCGGTGGCGGAAGGACCGAAGGATACAATACCTACCACGCTTGGTTATGGAACTTTCTGAAAAAACGGTGGCAAAGTACCGGACCTGGGTCTTGGCGCTGATCTTTTCGGTGGCCGTCGTGAACTACGTGGACCGCCAGGCGTTCTCCGTTGCTTCGTCGGCGATTTTGAAGGAATTTCAGATGCCGGCGGCGCAGTTTGGGCGCGTGGTATCGATGTTCCTGCTGGCATACGCGGTGGCTCAGCCGTTGGCGGGGCGGTTGCTCGACCGTGTGGGATCGGTGCGCGGGTTCGCGTGGGCGGTGCTGTGGTGGTCGGCGGCCTGCGCGGCGCATGCGGTGGCAGGCGGCGTGTGGAGCTTTGGGATTTACCGGTTCCTGCTGGGGTTTGGCGAAGGCGCGCTGATTCCCGCCTGCATCAAGACGATTTCCGAATGGATGCCCAAGAACGACCGGGCGTTCGGCATCGGCATCATGAACGCCGGCATTTCGATCGGCGGAATGATCGCGACGCCGCTGATCGCGGAACTGACCTTGCGGTTCGGGTGGCGAATGATGTTCGTGGTCACCGGCGCGTTGGGCCTGGTGTGGCTGGCGGCTTGGTTGACGTTCATGGGCGGCAAGCAGCAGCCAGTGTTGCCACAGGAGGCCCCAACCGCCCCTGGAGCCTCTCTGTCTTGGGTGGAAATGCTCAAAAAACGCGAAATCGTGGGGTTGGTCTTGTCCCGCGTCATTTCCGATCCGGCGTGGTATTTCTATCTGTTCTGGTTGCCGCCGTACCTGGCCCAAGTACGCGGGTTCGACCTGCGCAAGCTGTCGATCTTCGGCTGGATTCCGTTTGCTACGTCGCTCGCCGGGGCGTTGCTGTCTGGCTGGGCGGCCAGGAAGTTATTGCAAGCCGGTTGGACGATCGACCGAACCCGCAAAGCGATCCTGTTGTTCGCCGCGGTTCTGATGCCGGCGGGAATCGGCGTCGGCTACGTGGACGACGTCTATTTTTGCCTGGCGTTGATCTGCCTGGTTACCTTTTTGATCCAAGTGTGGGCGACGAGCCTGTTTGCGATTCCCGCCGACCTGTTTCCGGCATCGCAAGTGGGCTCCGTCGTAGGATTCTGCGCGGCTACCGGCAGCCTTTCCGCGATGTTATTCCAACTGGTGGTCGGCGAGGTGGTGGAACGCTTTTCCTACACGCCGATTTTCGCGACGGTCGCGCTGATGCATCCTCTGGCGTTGGTATGCATTCAGTGGTGGATCCGACGCATTGAACGTCTGCCCGCCGCGCGTTAGCGGATGCCGGGCGGGGCGTCCGGAAAAATTCCTCCTTCCACCGAAACTTGCGGATGGAAGCGGTGCTTCTAGCGGTAGAAGGAGGAGTCAATCCAACCAATGAACAAACAAATCACTTCACTTTGCCTGGCCGGCCTGCTTTTGGGCGCGGACCTGGGTTCCGCCGCCGCGGTGCGAGTCAACGTCAATCTCGGAATTGGCCATCCGCTGCGCCGCCCGGGCAGAACGGTCATCATTCGGAGGCCGATGCCGGTGGTTCAAACTCGATTTGTTTACGCTCCGCCCGTGCGCTTTGCTCCGGCGGTGGTGGTGATGCCCGCCAGGGATCGAGTGGTGTTTGAAGATAGCGAGACCATGGCGCGCCGGGAAGACTGGGTGGACAATTATTTTCGCGTCCACAACCGTGGCGAAGAACTAATGCTTCGCGTGAACGGCCGCGTGCAGATTGATTTCGCCGAAGTCCAGTTTGGCAATGGTCAGGTGCAGGTGGTGGATTTCAATGAAGCTCCCATGAATAATGGCGTTTACCGATTGTTGAACTTTAGCGATGGGCGCGAGGTCGAAGGCGTTCGCATGGTCGCGCGGTCGATGGAGGGCCGTTCGACGATCAGCGTTTTGATGCGCAAGTAGGTCTACCTTAAGCGGCGGCGAGTTCCGGCCGCTCTGCCACCACGGTTCCGCCGGCGAGCGATTCCATAAGGGCGGCGATTCGTTCCGACGCCTTGCCGTCCCAAAACTCAATTTGCGGCTTGCCGGCGGGTTTGTTTGCGAGAGCCAGTTGGACTTCCGACGCGAGGTCTTCGACCCGTTCCCCGATCAGCCGGTTGGTGCCTTCGGAGATGGTAATGGGGCGTTCGGTGTTGCTCCGTAGTGTCAGGCAGGGCGTGCCGAGATAGGTGGTTTCTTCCTGCACACCGCCGGAATCGGAAATCACCGCCGAGGCATGGGCCTGCGCGGCGACAAAGTCCAGATAGCTGAGCGGATCGCACAATGTCACCCGGCTGCTTAGGGCGCCGCGGCCAACCTTGGAACGGGTTCGCGGATGGATCGGGAACAGCACCGGATGCATGGCTGAGACTTCATTCAATGCGGTGATGAGCTTGGACAGGTTTTCCGGATGGTCGACGTTCGCCGGCCGGTGCAGGGTGGCCAGAAAGAAGCGTTCGGGAATTCCAAGCGTGGACTGCAAGCCATGCCATCGAGCCAGCGCTTTGGGCAGCAGACGCACCAGGGTGTCGATCATGACATTGCCGACAAGATGGATTTTTTCCGCGGGGATGCCTTCGCGAATCAGGTTGGCGTCGCCATCGCGCGACGGCGTAAACAGGAGGTCCGACAACT
>JAFDVT010000468.1 GCA_018268875.1 Acidobacteriota bacterium | reverse complement strand
GTCGGCCCTGCAAAATTCACCCCATTGCCGCCGACGGCGCAGCCCGCGGCCACGAATCGGTCGGATGCGGGTTGATGAGCGAGCGCAGCAGGCGTAGCAGTACGAGCAAGATCGAAGGGAAGGAAAGGCGCTTCTTGCCCATCCGGGCGATCGCCCGCAGCAACCAGCGCAGGTTGTAGCCGGCGGCGCACAGCACCGCGTGCAGCGCGTCGCCGGTAGCGCCGTGCAACCAGCAGCGATCCATGCGGTGGTCCGACTTCAGATGCCCGATCGCCGGCTCGATGGCTTGGCGCCGCTTCAACCATCGATGTTGTCGGGCGCTCAGAGACTTGAACTTGCCGCGATGGATGATCTCGACGTCCGGGTTGTCCCGGTCGACGCCGCGGAAGCCCAGATCGACCACCACTTCCTTGGGCCGGCGACCCACGTCTTCGAGCAGGATCCGGGTCTGCTCGAGCTGGGCGGCCAGGACGTGGCCGTCGTAGGGGTTGCCGGGGAAGGTCCGCGCGCCCACCATCAGGCCGCTGCGATGGGTCACCGCAAGGCTGGCCTTCACACCGAATTCGTAGGGCTTGCGCGCCTTGCCCTTGCCGATGCACTCGACTTCCGGGGCATGCAGGGCGTAGAGCTTGTTGTGGTCCTTCGGTTGCTGGTTGCGGATGCGTTCGGCCCGTTCAAGCAGCGTGGCCAGACGCTGAGGCATGCCGGGCGATTCGGTGGTAGCCGCGCCCAGTTTGCGATGGACCTCCCGTAGCACGATGCCCAGCACCGTGCGCTGGCGCTTGACGACACGCTTCAGACGCCGGAACTGTTTGGCATGGGCATAACCACCGGCCTGGCGGCGCAGCTGCTTGCCCTCCTTGGCAAAGGTCTGCTTCAGGGCGATGCCGGCCGCCTGGGCCGCGGCCACCACCTTGGCCCGCGCGATCTCCAGCAGGCGGCTGTCGACCGGATGCGCAATGGCCTTCTCCTGCACCGTGGTGTCGACGATCACTCGCTCGAATTCGCTGGGGCGCACCGCTTGGGTGGCCACGGCGGTGTCGATCGTGGCCTTGAGCAATTCCTCCACGCCGGCTTCGCCGATGGCGCTGCGAAAGCGCCCGATCTGGGTGGCGTCGCAGGGCAGCCTCGGCTCGTAATACTCCTGCCCGCTGAAGTATTGCCACACGACGTTCTCGGCCCAGCGCTCGATGACTTCCTCGTCACTGAGATTGAACGCCTGCTTCAGGTACAACAGCGAGGCCATCAGCCGGATCGGTAACCGCGGTCGGCCCGCGGCGCTCACGCCCGCGCCTGCGAGCTGCGTCGATGGACCGAACAAATCGCTTTCCGCGAGCTCACGACCGGCTCGATCCTGGCGTGCGAAGCTCGGTGCCAAGGCCGCTTCGATCTGCGCCCACGGCATGCGCCGGGCCAGGACCGCCAAGGGGTGGCGCAAGTCGATCATCTGATCCAGCCGGGCCCGGAAAAAGTCGTCTGTGGCCAACGCCAATTCCCCCACAACTCTCAGATATTGGGCTTGATTACAGCATTTTCCGGGAGTCGGCGATACCCCTGAAATGCCCGGAAGCCTTATGCCATGCGGGCTTTGCAAGTTTTGCAGGGCCGACTAGGTAGATCGGCTGTATCGGGTTGTAGCGAAGATCGATGCTGCCGTTTTGCGTGCGCCGTGTCCTGTCGATTTCGAGCCCCCATTTGGATGAATCGACCACCAGGAATACCGACTTGAAAATCTCTCGCCTGAATTTTCCCATTGCACCTTCGTCTCATCCGAGTTCAGCTCGTGTATGGCGGAAAAGTGAAGCAGCTTCCGCCGGATGTTTCGAATTCACATACGGTGGACAATGCCGCTCTTCGGCTCATACGCCCTACGCGCTGATGGTTAGGCGGAACCTTGTCGGTCAAAGAGATCATTGATTGCCGATTGTGCACAGATCTCTTCGGCATATATCCGCTCATTGCCAGAGAAGCTGTTCATAAGGTTCAAAAAATAGGTCTTGCGACCGTTGAATCCAAGATGTTCAAAAAGCGTTCTACACAGTTTTTTTGCGGCGATTTCTTCGCCGTTGCGGCTGAGGTAGCAGGCCACTGCGAACATATCCCTATAGAGCGTCTGTTCAACGGCGGTCTTGCCCTGTTCATCAATGAACTCATTAAGTTTGTTTAGGTCGACTGGCTGCATTAGGCATCTCACTTTCGGTTGCTTCTTATTAGATTCACAATGCATAGCAAGCGTGGGGTGCGGTGACGCACGAACCATTGCGATGGTAGGGGCGGTGCGGTTCGTTCCTCACCGCACCCTACGCTTCAGCCCGCGATCGAATCCCGCCTTACCCGCAAGTCCCCACCGCCCCGCACGCCGTACAAAAATCGCACCCATCCTTTCGGATCACCGAATGGTTGCCGCACTCGTTGCACAACCCGCCCTGCATCAACCGGGGTTCGTTGTCATCCCGCGGGGCTTCGAGAATCCCCATTTCCCGCACCGGGTAGCCCTTTTCGTCCAGCACGCCGAGGCGAGCGTAGCGGTGGATGATCAGCGCCGCCATGTAGGCGACGGTGGAGGGCCAGTTTTGCTGGCGTTGTTCGCCGGGGACGCGGGCCATGAAGTCGCCGAGGGGTTCCGGGTAGTTCAGGAGCTTGCGCAGCTTCATGCCGATCCAGGCCGGGTCCATGACGCGCATGTCCAGCGACAGGATGCGGCACAGGCCGTCCAGGGCGCGGGGGTAGTTGCCGGAGAGCCACATGGAGTAGGGGCGGGTGACGCCGTCCGGGAGGGTGATCTCCTTGAGGCCCAGCATGAAGTCTTCGCCGGTGGCCGGGTTCTGGATGTCCACCGTCCAGGAGAGGGTGCCTTCGGTGCCGGTCTTGGGCTCTTCGCGGACGAACATGCTGTCCAGCACCGGGGTGGGGCCCTCAG
>JAFDVT010000467.1 GCA_018268875.1 Acidobacteriota bacterium | reverse complement strand
GTAAGAGTCGCATCAAAAGGCTATCTTAGCCCATTGTGTTGTGTATGTTGCCATCGGAGCGTTCGGATGCATCGCGGCTGGCGCGCGCATAGGTTGATCAAGTTCTAGATTCGACGAGAGGATGCTGGCAACCTCCCAAAACGTCATTTGTGGTCAATTTCCGAGTAGCCGACGATACGGAACTTCAACGGCTTCGCGTTGCTGGCACGCGGTTTCACGTTGACGCGTTAACTGCGCACGACCGGCCGCCTAACGACATGTGATCTATTCAGTTCACCTTAAAGCTTGTCCCGACGAGATTGGCGATAATCGACCAAATGGACAAATCTGGCTTGTGGATTACCGGAGGCAAAGGGAAACTTGCGGATGCCGTTGTTGCCAGCATCGAGTCGAGCGAAATGTTCTCCAAGACTGTCACGCGGTCTGCGATCAAGCCCAGGAAGGCTGAACTTGTTCTGGTTTCTGTGGATGGTGAAGAAGTCGATTACATTGGCATCAGCCAATCCGGGCGACGTGTGTCCACTGGGCAAATTACCATCGTCGTTTCCAATCTGAAGGAAATCGGCGTGCCGTGTGAAAAACTCAAGGCAGCGCTGCCCACCAGACTGTCGAGATACTTTTCGATTCCGGAGGAAGGCGCATATCGCCCCGGCCCAAAGTTGTGGCAGGAACTTCTAAGAATTCTTCGCCAAAGCGAACCGGACCTCACCGCTGTCGTCCGCGACCTCACCCGCCGTGTGACTGCGGCGCAAGTGCCACAGGGCCGAATCGGTGGCGGTCTTGAGGTCTTCGAACGCGATGCTGTCGCTTCAGCACTGCAAGTCTTTGGCGGCTCGGCGTTTAGAAAGAAGATCTTGCGAAAAGCCGGCGCGCCCGTAAGAGGGTCGGTCGCACCCTTCCTGGAACGGCTCGAAGGCGCATCCGTCCGCGAAGATCCGCAAATCATCCACGACCAGAGTGTATTTCCAGGCCTGAACGTGGTGCGTCGCGATGTGGTTGGTGCTGCATTCCTGACGAACGGAACCGAGAAACTCACGATTCTGAACTGCAATCGGCAGCCGCTCGAGCAAACACTTGGTGTTGATCTCATTTACTACAACCATGGTTACGATTCCTTCGTTCTTGTTCAGTACAAGCGCATGACGGAGGGCGCGAAAGGCGCAGAATACAGACCAAGCAACGACGCGAGCCATGAAAAAGAGGTTAGGCGCATGCTCGAAATCGATGAGTTCCTTAAAAGAGCGCCTGCGAGCACGACGACGGCGACAATAGACTACAGGCTTTCAGGCAGGCCGTTCTACATAAAGCTCTGCGAGCCGAAAGCCAAGGCAGCGCTGGATGCGGGGATGGTATCGGGCATGTACGTCCCGCTGGAACTGTGGCAAAAGTTTCTAGCGTCAGGCGAGGCACTTGGAAAAAAGGGTGGCGTGGTCGTCACGTGGGATAACTGTACTCGCCGATTCAACAACGGAGAGTTCACGAGCCTTCTTCGTAACGGCTGGATCGGATCCGCGAGGGGTGAGTCGAAAAGCCTCTCCGAGATTGTGGAGAAGGTGTTGGCCAGCGGACGAATGTTAGTGTTTGCGGGGACAAGCAAGGGTCGCGTATCCGAAGACTTGCGCCGCGATCACCTGGGTCGATTTGCGGCTGATGACGATCCAGAGGGAGCCGTCTAAACTTTGGTGACCGGCACACGCATACCCTGCCAGCTCGGGATGCGGAACGCTCGAAAAGCCACCATGTCTCCAGGAGCGCTCCTAGCCAAGAGGAGAGGGTTCGTCAACGGCCTCGACGTTGGCGACGATCTGGAAGTGCGTGCCGCGTTCATTTTTCCGTATTGGTGACGAAGGGCTTTCGATATCCGGCGTTCATATTCGTTGGACCAGAAAATCTGAGACGGCGTCCTGAGAAGTGGCAAGGCTCATGAGCGAACCCGCGCCACTCGACAAAGACGAAATAGGCGATGCGGGATCTGAAGTGGCAGCCTGGAAAGTTGTTCGCCGCTCCGCTCGAATCATTGATAACTCGGAAGTTCTATATTTTCGAAATACGTTGCTAAAAGAACCGCATCGTGTAGGTGAAGCGGACGCCGCGGCCGATTTCGGGTGCTCGCTCCTTGATGAACGAGAGATGGTTGCGGTACAGGCGGTCGTTCAGGTTGAAGGCGTCGACGCCGAAGATGTGCACCATGTGCCTGCGGGTGAGCGTGTAGGATGCGTTGATGTTGAAGACGGCGTAGCCGGCGGTGCGGGTTTCGGTGGGGAACAGACGGTCCTGCTGGTTGGCCAGGCGAAGGAACGGCTTGATGCTGAGTCCGCCTTTGCGGTAGTCCACGCCGACTCGGCCTCGAAGCGGAGGGATGCGGGGCACGGGAATGCCGCCTTGCGCCGCATGGAGTTCCGCGTTGACGTAGTCCGAGCCGAGGTTGAGCCATAGAGCGCGGTGCAAGGCGAGATCGAGGCTGAGTTCGGTTCCCGTAAAGCGGCTGGAGGCCTGCGAATAGCGGGCTTGCGGGAGCCCGTCCTCGCTGAGGCCGGTGGGCGCGAGGTAGACGAAGTCACGGAGGCGGTAGTAGAAGAAGTTCGCCTCGGCGTGGATGCTAGTGGCTTGACGGCGGAAGGCGAGGTCGAGCCCGTTGCTACGTTCGCTGGCGAGGTTGGCGTTGCCGATTTCGTAGGTCACGTTGCCGACGTGGGGGCCGTGGTTGTAAAGTTCCTCGAGCGCGGGGGCGCGGAAGGAGTGCGTGTAGTTGGCAACGAATGCCGTGTTGGTAGAGATCGGAATGTTGATGCCCGCGCCGCCTGAGAAACCGGTGAACGAACGATTGGGCAAGCCAATGGGTTTGTAACGGGTGTTTTCGACGCGGCCGCCGAGTTGCAGGCGAACTTTTTCGAGCTGGATTTCTTCGAGGCCAAAGATGGCGAAATTGTCCTGTCGAACCGGCGGGGTGAGAGCTTCGGCACCCGTCGTCGTATAGTCGCGGTGGGCGCCCTGGAAACCAAAGCTGCCGGTGAGCCGGCCGGCGCGCCGCTGGTTGAAAACGCCGCGGTAGGTTCCCTGGCGGTTGCGGAAGACGGTCGATTCCTCGCCGTTTTCGAGTTCGCCGTGACGCCAGTCGGAGTAGTTGAACGACAGTCGAAAAGCTTCGAGAAATTGGTTGGCGTTTTTCCAGCCGGTGGTGGCGCGAATGTTGTGGCGGCGGAAGGCGAGGCGTATGTTGGCGGGATCTGCTCCGGCTTCGAATTCGCCTGCGAAGGGCACGCCGTAGGAGCCTTCCTCATAGCGGTAACC
>JAFDVT010000466.1 GCA_018268875.1 Acidobacteriota bacterium | reverse complement strand
TGCGCTGGTACGGATCGGGCCCACGGGCGGGCATCGGGGAACTGGTATTGCCGGAAAACGAACCGGGGTCGTCGATCATGCCGGGCAAGATCAACCCGACGCAGTGCGAGGCGCTAACGATGGTGGCGGTTCAGGTATTCGGCAACGATCACGCGGTGGCGTTCGCCGGATCGCAGGGGAACTTTCAGTTGAACGTCTATAAGCCGGTGATCCTGCACAACGTGTTGACGTCTGCGGAACTGTTGGGGGACGCCTGCGAGTCCTTCCGCGTGCATTGCGTGGAAGGTTTGCGGCCGAACGAGGCGCGGATGCGCGAGCATGTCGAAGAATCGCTGATGTTGGCGACGGCGTTGAATTCGCGCATCGGGTACGAGAAGGCGGCGAAGATCGCGTTACACGCGCATCGCGAAGGATTGAGCCTGAAGGAGGCTGGGGTTGGTGACGGCGGCGGAGTTCGACGAATGGGTCCGCGCCGGAGAGATGGTGTAGGCGCTAGCGAGCGACGCTGTTTTTTTGAATCCATTTGGACAGTCCGGTCTCGTCGAGTTCGCCGGCCGCCACCGCGAGGATGATTTGAATGGCGTCCACCGGGCTCGCCACAAGCTTTCTGCCATTGATCGCGAGGAACAGACCAATGGAAAGAAAGGCGGCGCGCTTGTTGCCGTCCACGAACGCGTGATTCTTGGCGAGGCCGAACGCGTACGACGCGGCAATGCTGGCAAGCGTACTTTTCGGAGTGTACGCGTAGGTGTTTCGAGGCCTCGCGAGCGCGGAGTCCAAAAGGCCCTCATCACGCAGTCCCGCGGCGCCCCCGAAAGTAGCGAGGCTTTCCTCATGGAGCAGCAGCAAGGCCTTCTTGCTGAGCCAACGCGGCTCGCCTTTCACTTTGCGAGAGCTTTGAAGGTGTCGCGATATTCCTTCATGAACTCGCGTCCCGCTTCGAGTTGCTCCGCAATGGACGGATCATAGGGCGTAAGAAGATAGCCCTCCTGGGTTTCGATCGCGTAGAGAGTGTCGCCCTTTTCGACCTTCAGGCGGGCGAGCATCTCTTTCGGGAGCACGGCCCCGGTCGAGGTCCCGACTCTGGTGAGTTTGAGCTTGGTCATCGCCGATCCTCCAATACTAATGTACATTAGTATGCCGCGGCCCTACTCCATCGGCAGCACGATCGAGAATGTACTGCCTTTGCCGGGCTCGCTGCGAACCTCGACGCTGCCTCCGTGCTCTTCGGCGACGTGCTTGACCAACGTCAGCCCCAGGCCTGTGCCGCCTACTGCCTGACCTTCCGGCTGCGGGGCACGGTAGAACTTTTCGAAGATCTTTTCCTGCTCCTCGGGCTCCAGGCCGAAGCCGTGGTCGCGAACCTGGATCACCGCCTGGCGGCGGCGTTGCACCAATTTCAGATCGATGTCGCGGCTCTTGCCCGAGTACTTCATCGCGTTCGACAACAGGTTCAGGATCGCTCGCACCAGCGCGTCCGAATCCGCCGGGATTTCGGGGACCGTGTCGTCCAGCTTCATCTGCAGTTTGAACCCCTGCTGGGCCAGTGGACGCTCCAGCGCGCGGACCGCCGTGCGGATCACCTCCGCGATGTTGGTCGGGCGCAGACGGTAGACGCGGCGCTTGCCCTGCTCGATCTTGGCGAAGTCCAGAACATTGTCCACCAGGCGGCCCAGGCGTTCGCTTTCCGCCAGGATGATTTCGGCGTACTCGTGTTTGGCTTTCTCATCCGTCATGCGGCCCATGGCCAATGTTTCCGCATACATTCGGATGGCCGCCAGCGGCGTGCGAAGTTCGTGCGACACGCCGGCGATGAAGTTCGACCGCTCCTCGGCGGTCTCCACTTCGCGGTTGACGTCGCGCCACAGCAGGTAGCCTCCAAAGAGCGACACGCCCAGCACCATGCCCAAGGCTACGGCGTAAAACCACCAGAGCAGCGTGTACTTCTGCGTTACGCGGCGATCGGCGTCGGAAAACAGCTTGAGGCTGAGGTCGGGGAAGTCGGGCTCGAGCGCCTGTCCGTCCGGCTGCCTCACCAGAATGCGCCCGGGTAGCGTCAACGTCAAAGGCCGGACGCGGATGCAGATGGCCTCTTCGCTGGTTCGGCGAACCAGCCAGGTTTCGATCCCTTTCGCTTCGTTGCTGATCACCTTCCAGTCGACCGAGGGCTGCATGGCGAGCGCCTGGCGAACCGAATCCGCGTAATGTTCGCGAACTTCAATGCGATGCTGGAACGTCTGCGCCTGTTCCGCGCTGGGCAGATGGCGCTGCAACAACCGTGCGATCTGCCGCAGGACGGAGATGACGGCCGGCGACTCGGGCGTTTTGGAGTCGAGTTCGGCAGTCAGCAGGTCCGATACTTCGGTTTGCATGATGCCGGCCTGAATCAGGTCGCGCGCGGCCAGCCAACGAAAGGGGACGCCCTGGTCGTCTACCAACTGCGCGCCGCTTTTCAGGATCTGGGTGAGATGTTCGAAGGCCTGGGACGAGCGTCCGGCTTCGATCAGGGACTTGGCGAGCCGCAGCCTCGCAAACGCGCGCTGCGCCGGGTGATGGGCGATCGCGAGCGCGTCGTCGAAACGCCCGGCTTCGATGCGCGAGCGGAACTCCGGCTCATATAAAAGACGTCGCGCGGTGAGGGCGTCGCGATTGCGGTCCCACGGGGCGCGAGGGCCGCGAAAGGCCAGGACCTGGCTGTCGTCGAGCGCGGTGGCCCACCAGCCTTCCTCGGGCAGTTCGGTGATGGCGGCGAGGATGCGGTCGCGTGCCTGGCTGGCGAACTGACGCTGGTCCGCCTCGATGCGTTCCCCGGCAAGGCCGCGTTCCTGCAACAGCATTCTCCAGCCAAGGACAACCAGGATCGCGCATGGCAGCAGCACCACAAGGGCGAACAGGAGGTACTGCCGGCGGTGACGCATCCAAACTCATGGTAGCCGCATCAAACCGACGTATGATCACCGGACTCCATCATGTAACGGCGATCGCAAGCGATCCGCAGAAAAACCTGGATTTCTATACCAAATTCATGGGATTGCGGCTCGTCAAGAAGACGGTCAACTTCGACGATCCCGGCACTTATCATTTCTATTTCGGCGACGAGGCGGGCAGCCCCGGCACGATCCTGACGTTCTTTCCGTGGCCGGGTTCGTTCCGCGGCCGCAAGGGCAGCGGGCAGACCGTACGAACGGCGTATACCGTGCCCAAGAACTCGCTCGGCGAATGGGTCGACAAGGCTCGCAAGGCGGGCGTGGCCGTGGACGGTCCGCAGACCAGGATGAACGAGGAATTCATCACGCTCACCGACCCCGATGGCATGTTGATCGAACTGTTCGCGACGGGCGACCACGAGAAAGGTCTGGGCGCGTTCCACTCGGTGACGCTGGCCGAAACCGGGCTTGACCCGACGGCGGGCGTCGTCGGAGGACTGCTCGGCTGGAAGAAGATCGCCGAAGAGGGCGACCGTGTACGTTACGCGTCGAGCGGCGCCGGCGTGGTCGATATCGAAGTGGTTCCCGATGGACCGCGCGGCAGTTCCGGCGCGGGCACGGTGCACCACATCGCGTTCCGGACGCCGGACGATGCGTCGCAGGCCGAATGGCGCCGGAAGATCGAACACTCGGGACTGCACGTGTCCCCGGTGATGGACCGTAACTACTTCCATTCGATTTACTTCCGTGAGCCGGGCGGCGTGCTGTTTGAGATCGCCACCGATCCTCCTGGATTCACGGTGGATGAGCCGCTGGCCGAACTGGGGCAGAACCTGAAACTGCCCGCGCAGTACGAAAGCATGCGCACGCGGCTGGAAACCGTGTTGCCGAGGTTGAAGGTATGAGCTTTGTCCACAAATGGGTTCCGGGGAGTGGCAGCGGCGGACGTACGCTGCTGCTCCTGCATGGCACGGGCGGCAACGAAAGCGACCTGCTTCCGCTGGGCCGTGTATTGGACGGCGACGCGAACCTGCTGAGTCCACGGGGCAAGATCCTGGAACATGGCATGCCCCGGTTCTTCAAAAGGCTCGCGGAAGGCGTGTTCGACCAACAGGACCTGAAGTTCCGGACGGCCGAGCTTGCCGAATGGATCGCGTCGGCGGCCAAGCAGTATCAGACGGGTCCGGTGACGGCGGTGGGATACTCGAACGGCGCGAACATCGCCGCCAGCCTGCTGCTTTCGGGGCAGGCGACGGAGTTCGACCGCGCGGTTCTGCTGCGGGCGATGACACCGTTCGAGCCGGAAGTTCTGCCGGATCTGCGGGGCAAGCGCATCCTGATGTTGAACGGTACGCATGACCCGATCATCCCGCCGGACAACAGCAAGCATCTTGCGGCACTGTTGACCAAGGCTGGCGCGGACGTGGACCTGCGTTGGACCAACACGGGCCATGGGTTGGAGCAGGGCGAGATCGTCGAAGCGAGCGAATGGCTGCGTACAAACATGGAAAAGGACCAGCCCCGGTAAGGGTCTGGTCCTGGTAGAACTGCAAACAAGCTTACTGTTTACGGCGGCTGCGGAGAGCCGCGATCGACAGGCCGGCGACTGCGAACAAGCTGAGTTCCACGGGTTCCGGAACGGCCGAAGCCGAGAACGTGCCGGCAAGATACCGGTTCTCGGGACCACCGTCGATGGTCGTGGGATACAGCGTGTCATTCGCATAACGGCTGCCGCCGACGAACGAGATGCGTCCGCCGAGGTTGTTGAGGGTGCTAACCCCCGAGCCGCCATGCGTATTGCCATTTTGTTCCAGGCTGTTATAGCCAAAGGCTACGATTGTGCCCTGGAAGCCGGCGTTTAGGACCAGCGGAGTGATGCTTAGAAAGCGGCTCCCGCCGATCAGGGTTCCATTGGTTCCGGTCAGCACGACGGTGGCAAGCGGGGAACCCGTGGCATTGCGATCAAACAATTGCACGGTAATCGACCCGTTGTTAAAGCCGTCCTGGCCGCTGTCAAAGGCGCCTAAAGTATTGATACTGATAGGTGCAGTGACATTGAAGTCCATACCCAACGAGCCGCCCCAGGACTGGTTGCCTGCGATGGCCGGGTTGTTATAGATAACGGTATCCGCCATCGCTGTACCAGCGACGAGAAATACCATCCCGAGTAAAGTCTTACAGCGCATTTCTATACTCGTTCCTCCAAAAAGAGAAAGATTCGGACATGGTAAGCCTAACATGGACTAGGCGCACTTTTGCCGGTTGTTTGACAAAGTGATACAAGTTGGAACCAGACTTAATGTTCCACTTGTACTGGTACCGAATTTGAGTCGTAGGGGACTTATTTTTTTCGCGTAGGTTGCCTATACTGGACAGCACTCATGATTCTGCTGCTACCCCTGCTGGCAACGCTGGCGCAGTCGCCCGCCGAGTTGCTCCGTGCCGGAGTGGGCCATTTCGAGGCCGGAAAAATCGAAGAATCGGTTCAGGATTTTGACCGCCTGGTGGCGTTGCGGCCGTCGGTAAAACCGGAACTGTGGCAGCGCGGTATCGCACTGTATTATGCCGGACGGTACAAAGAATGCCGGGAACAATTCGCCCTGCATCAAACAGTAAATGAAGATGATGTCGAAAACGCCGCCTGGCATTATCTGTGTACGGCAAAGGCGGAGTCCCCGGAAAAGGCTCGCGAACAGCTACTCCCGGTGGACGAGGACTTCCGGTCGCCGATGCTGAAGCTACACGCGTTTTACGCCGGCCGGGCTACCCAGGAAGACGTATTAAAGGAAGCGCTGAGCCATAGCGCGAGATTCTTCGCCTACCTTTATTTCGGGCTGTACTGGGAGGCCAACGGCGACGCGCTGAAGGCGAAGGGCTGGTTCAAGAAAGCCGCGCAGGCGTCCGAAGGGCAGGACTACATGGGTACGGTGGCGAGGCTCCATTGGAATCGCCTGTACGCCGGGAAGTAGCCTTTATCCGACTACCAGATGCGCCCGTTCCTCCGCGGCGCGGATGGTGGCGATCGACCCGGAGTTGAAGTTCAGGAAGTGCGCCTCGACGCCGTCGGAGAAGATCGCGCCGCCCTGCGGCATCGAGCTTTCCAGGCGAAGAACGCCGTCGGGATGTACGGGACCGGCAACCAGGCCGGCTTGCGAATGCTTCGACGCGAACGGTTCGCGAACCACAAAGAAGAGGTCGCGGCTTTCCCATGGGAAGGCCACGCTCTTGCGTTGCGAACCCGAGGTAAGCCCCGCCGCCATGTTGTACATCGACGATAGCCACCCGGTGGACCCTGCGCCGGTGGCCACCAGCACGCCGCTCGAACTCTGGCTTTCGGTCTTGCCGCAGTAGGTGATCTTGTACCGCGCCGAAACGTGGCTGCGGGCGCCGATGAACAGGTCGTTGAACGCGAGCAGACGCTGGCCGTCGTTCAGCACCGCCTCGGCGAGGGTCACTTGGCGGATTTTGGCGCGTCCCGCCAGCACGCTGTGGACGGCGGGGACCAGGCGGTCCACGCTGAATGGAAGCAGCACGCCGTCGAACCGGGCCGGTTCCGGGTTCACGCCGATGAGCGGCTGTTTGCCGATGTACTTGGCGGTGTTGGCGACCAGGCCGTCCTGGCCGAGCGCCACCACGATGTCGGTTGGCGCGAACAGGTAGGTCGGAACCAGTTCACGATCGAGGAAATGCGTCTTCAGTCCGAAGCCGGATTCCCGCCGCACGATGTCGAGGGCGCCCTGGTAGGCGTCGTGCTCGTTCTGATAATCGGCAAAGTCGACGCCCGCCTGCTTGTTGTAAAACTTGGCCTGCGAGACGGTGTTGAACTGCTTCACCAGCCCGTCGAGTCGTGTGGCTCGCGTCACGACCACCAGTTTTTCGTAGTTCGCCACAGGCTATCGCTTCGGATTCTGCAAAAGTCCGTTCAGCAGTTCCGGCGAGATGTTGAGTTCGCCGATCTTGCCCGCGTTGGCGGCCATTTCCTGAAAGGCGAGCGCGATCATCTGGCGCGGATCGCCACCCTGGGCCGCGAGCATCATCAAAGTTTTGGGGTCGGCGTTTTGGAGCGGCTTGAGTAGCGCTTCGATGGCGTAGGCGCGGCCGTCGGCTTCCTTACGTTCGTTGGCGAGGCGCTCTTCGGTCAGGGCGGCGCGCTGCTGTTCGATGGCGATCTCGGTCTGCATCTGGCGTTCGCGGATCTCGCGTTTGCGGGCCTCGATGGCCAGTTCGGTTTGCAGTTCGCTTTCCTTGATCGTGCGCTCCTGTTCGACGGCGGCTTTGCGGCGGGCGTAAATCGCCTCGTCGGCCTGCTTCTGGAGCGATTCGCGAGCTTCCGCTTCGAGCGCCGACGCGATTTCCGGATTCGCCCGCACGGACTGGATGTTCAAGCCCATGGGATCGAGTCCAAGTTCGACGACGGCGGGCACCGATTTGAGGTTCGCCAGCACGGCGATGGAGATGGGTTCCGCGCTCACCAGCGCCTGCTTCAGTGGCAGCCTTTGCATCTCCGCCCGGACGAGCGGCTGAATTTCGTTCACCAGGCGTTCGGGAAGTTTCTGAAAATCGTCGGTGACGTACTTGCCGTTGGGCAACACGGTAAAGTCCAGCATCCGCGCCAGTTTTTTGTGATCGACCACGCGGTAGGTCAACTGGCCCTGTATGGTGACCGTCTGGAAATCCGACGTGGTTTCGAGAAACGCGAAGGGTACGCCAACGCTCGCCATGGGAATGAGCACGATGCTCGACGACGGCGAGTAATAGAAGAACGCCAGCCCCTGTCCTTCCCGGCGAATCGCCCCTTTGGAGAAGTGCAACACGTAGTGCGAGGGCGAGAACTTGGCGTAGCGTATTCCGAACATGGTCCTTTTTAGAATACCCCTATAAATTTATCTTTCTTGACAATTCCGAATTTGCAACCACGGGCGGGGGTGCCGCATCTATCTTGGTGTAAGGGAGGGCAACAAATATGAAAAAGAGGATGACCAATCTGCTGGTAGCTGTGGCAATGATCGCCCTTCCAGCGTTGGCCAATACCAAGGACAACAAGCTATCGCCTGTTGAGGACAAAGTCCGGCATGAGCTCGTGATGCTGCCGTGGACGTCGATTTACGACAACCTCAGCTTCCGTGTGGATGGCGATACGGTGACGTTGTTCGGCGCGACGGTGCGCCCGACGATGAAGTCTTCAGCCGAGAATGTGGTGAAGCGCATCGAGGGTGTGAGCCGGGTGGTGAACAATATCGAAGTGCTGCCGCTTTCGCCGTTCGACGATCGTATTCGTCTGGCGACGGCGCGCGCAATCTACGGGTACCCGGCGTTGCAGCGGTATGCGCTGGGCGCGAACCCTTCTATTCGCATCATCGTGAAGAACGGTAATGTGACGCTGCAGGGCGCGGTTGCGACCGAGATGGATCGCAATCTGGCCTTCCTGCGAGCCAATGGTGTGTCCGGCTCGTTCACCGTTACCAACGAACTTCACGTCGATTCGAAGTAAGTTTCTCCAAGAGCTTCTCCGTACTCGTTCGGCCCAGAGGACGCGGTCGATTCAAAAGGCGGACGGCGGCGCTGATCTTCCTCCTTAGGCGCCGCCGCCTTTTTCTCCAACAATCGAGGAAGCAGAACCAAACAACGCCAGGCGTGGGAAACGTGCCTGGCGTTTCTGCTTTTTGGTGGATGTCCGGAACGATAAAATGATCGCTTGTCCAACTCATTACGAATCGGGATCGCGGGCAGTGGCTTTGCCGGCAAGTTCCACCACAAGAACCTGCGCGGGTTGCCGGCGTACACGGCGGGCGTAACCAGCGCGCGGGCGTCGTCGCGGGAAGCGTTCGCGGCGGAATTCGGCGTTCCGGCATACGAATCCGTAGAGGCGATGCTGCCGCACATCGACGTACTGGACATCTGTACGCCGCCGTCGTCGCATGCCGCCTACATCAAGATGGCCGCCGCCGCGGGCAAGCACGTGATTGTCGAAAAGCCGTTCCACGGATTCTTCGGTTCGCCGGAGAAGTACTCAAAGCCCGATATGCTGGCGGCGATCACCGACGAACTGCGCGAAATCCGCCGGGTAGTGGACGACAGCGGCATCCTGCTGGGCTACGCCGAAAATTACATTTACGCACCGGCGGTCCAGCGTGAACGGCAGTTGATCGAGGCGACCAAGGCGCAGGTCCTGCGGATGACGGCCGAGGAATCGCACAGCGGGTCGCACTCGCCGGTGTATGGCATCTGGGCCGAGCAGGGAGGCGGATCGCTCATCGGGAAGGGTTGCCATCCGCTGGGCGGCGTCCTGTATCTGAAGCGCAAGGAAGGCCTCGCGCGCAACGGCAAGCCGATCCGGCCGGTGGCGGTGAGTTGCCGCACCCACGCGATTACGAAGTTGCCGAACTTCGAAGATCGCGGGTATCTGCGGACCACGTATCAGGACACCGAAGATTACGCGCTGCTGCACGTGATCTTTGACGACGGCACGGTGGCCGACATCATGACGAGCGAACTGACGTTGGGAGGCGTGTACGACTTTATCGAGGTGTTCGCGAACAATCATCGTACGCGCTGCCATATCCAACCGGTGAAAGTGGTGGACCTGTACAGCCCGAACAAGAAGGAGTTCGAAGGGATCGAT
>JAFDVT010000465.1 GCA_018268875.1 Acidobacteriota bacterium | reverse complement strand
GGGCCCGTGGACCTCGGCGGCAAACTGGTCACCATCCAACGTGGCGCTGCTCTGATCGCTGCCATCACCGCCCGGGACGACCGACGCTTGCGGGTGGCCGTGTTTCGCCCGTTGGACGCCAAGAGCGCGGAATACCTGATTGGGCTGGGGCAAGTGCCTCACCCCCAGCACGGTGTCTGCATGCGCGAGAACAACTGGGAGTACGCGCTCGACTGCTCTGCCGGCAACGGCAACTACTACGCCGCCGACCGGGGCGAGGCCTACTTGTCCTACTGGGAGAAAGGCCTGGGCATCAGTTGGGATGGCTCCGATGTGCCCGAGTGGCGTAAGCAGCTGGCCCTCGTCGCCCGGCCCGCCGGCCGCGTAGTCGCAGAGTTGGGCGTCTACTACACCTTGTCCGGCAACGAAGACGAGAAGCCTGTTGCCGCTTCGGGCGCATCGGAAGAATTCGAGACACCGGCACCACCTGCCTGGCGCAGCAAGCGCCAGCAATAACGCACAGTCCAGGGGCGGTTTCTGGGCTGCCTACTCGGTGGTGCAGTCGGCGATGCGCTGGGCGCACCGGTTGAGTTCATGAAGCGCGCCGAGATTCTCCGTCGCTTCGGCCCGAAGGGAATCACCCAGTACGCACCGGCTTATGGCGGCATGGGGACGATCACCGACGACACGCAGATGACCTTGTTCACCGCCGAGGGGTTGATCCGAGGCTGGGTGCGCGGCTGCTTCAAAGGCATCACGACCTATTCCGGGGTAACGGCGCACGCCTATTTGCGCTGGCTGCAAACCCAAGGCGAACGCCCGACATGCGACATCGACTTCGGCACCGATGAGCCTGGCTGGCTGTTTCAGCAGCGTCAGCTGCACAGCCGTCGCGCACCGGGCAACACCTGCCTATCGGCCCTGCGGGCGATGAACTCCCTCGGGGAGCCGGCCCGCAACAACAGCAAGGGCTGCGGCGGCGTCATGCGGATTGCGCCGGTCGGTCTGTTCGCCTGGCGCCTGCGTCAGTACCAATCTCCCCAAGACGCCTTCCGGCTGGGTACCGAGTTGGCTGCGCTGACCCATGGGCACCCCACCGGAGCCCTGACCGGTGGGGTGCTGGCGGTGCTGATCCTGGCGCTGACCGATGGCGCGTCGCTGCGCGAAGCACTGGCCGCCGCCAAACTCCTCCTGCGAGCCGAGCCCGGCCACGAAGAGACACTGTGGGCAATCGAGATGGCTGAGGAGTTAGCCGATTCCGGTTTGCCACATGAAGAAGCCATAGCCCAGTTGGGCCAGGGCTGGATCGCTGAGGAGGCTCTGGCGATCTCCATCTATTGCGCGCTGGTCGCCCGCAATTTCAAACATGGCGTGATCCTGGCAGTGAACCACGATGGCGATTCCGACTCGACCGGAGCGATCGTCGGCAACCTGCTGGGCGCGATGCACGGCGTGAAGGCGATCCCTGCCGAGTGGCTCGAGCCGCTGGAACTGCGCGACGTCATCACCGAATTGGCGGAAGACCTCTACGCATTCAAGGATTGGGCGATCGGCGAGTACAGCGACAACGAAGAGCTGAACCAGCGGATCTGGCGGAAGTACCCGGGATTCTGAAACGGAGTGAACTGGCATGAGCGGAAGTCGATGGGACCAGCCGGGTGTGCCCCACAAAGGATGGCGCTGCGTGGACGTGGTCGACCTGCGGGCCGACGGCGAGTAGGCGGACGAAACTGATTACGCGACCTGCCAGATGTGCGGCAACGAGAAGATCCGCTACGTCCACATCATGGAACACCCGGATCTGGACGAGAACTTCGACGTCGGGTGCGTCTGCGCCGAGAAGATGAGCGGCGACTACGAGGGGCCGAAACGGCGTGAGGCCAAGTTGCGCAACCGAGCAGCACGAAGGACCCGATGGCTGCAGCGCAAGTGGCGGGTGTCCGCCAAGGGGAACAGCTTTCTGAACGTTGATGGTCACAACCTCGGCGTCCACATGAACAAGTTCAAGCGGTGGGGCTACCGGATCGGCAGCCGGTTCAGCAACAAGACCTACGCAACCAAGGACGAAGCCAAGCTAGCGCTGTTCGATGACTTCCGGGCCGCGGCCCAAGATGACGACCGGCTGTCGGCCAGTGACTGATCAAGGAAATAGATCCGATGTCACATGACTCACCTAGCAGCACGCGGCGAGACGGCAGCCATCTGTTCAAGGGCAAGAGACCGGATCTGATCGAACTGATCGCGTCTACGCTTTATTCCGTGAAGGCGTATGACTTGCCAGCGGAATGCGAGTGACTCGGATTGGCTACCGGGACGGGTAGGGAAGCGCCCTCTAGTAAGCGTGTGTACGTGCAAAGGCGCCTTCAAGGACTGAAGAACAATCGGCATCCTTGCCGATCTCTGACAGAACAGGATGCGCGGCTGCGGCCACTGCGCGCAGCATGCGCTGATGCGGCTCGCGGTTCTCGGCGTCCGACAGCTTCCTGCTGAACGAGGGTTGTACGATGACCCGACGGCCAGCCGCTTCCAGCCTGGTATTAGCGCGCCGCGAGCCTCTCTTGGCCGGGGGAACGCAGCGCGGTGGGAAACTCGCAACCACCATCGATGGTCACAGACTGGTAACCCGACCCCCGCAAAACGGGCGAGCAAACCGGCATATCTCCCGAGAGCCGGTGGCTGAGAAGCCAGGAGACACCGTCACCTCAGCCGTCTCGAAGCAGCGGCAACCGTCGGCCCCCTTCCAGCCAGAAACCCTGCGCCAGAAGCGTCGTCACTACCCGGCAACCGCCGGTAGTGACGACGCGCAAATTGCCCCAGCCGCCCACGACTTACCGGTGGCTGGCGCAAGTGACCACCCCAAGTGACGGTCCTTCGGACCCGTCGTCACCCTCGACCGCGCAATGCGGTCGCTCCCCTCCCCGCTCTCCGCGGGATCTGTGCAGTACCGCGCCGCGACGGCGCTCCCCACTTCGAGCCCGGGTCAACGGCTCGACTCGATGGCAGCCCAACAGAGCGCCATCGACGCCAATGCCGCGTGCCGCGGCGGCAAGCAGCAAACCAACGGCACAACACGGGCGTGGTGTCCCGAGTCCCTCATAGATCCCGACACGCTGAGCGTTCGGGACGGACAGAAACACTGACCTGACAGGTTACTCACACCAGCGGCAGTACACGCGGCAGGACAAGATCATCGGCGAAGGACGATTGGAGCCATCTGACGAAGACGAATGCGGGATCTGAACTTTCAACTGAAGCAGCTGTGCCAGCGGAACCGCGACGGCAGTTTCGCCACGCAGCGGGACCGCGAGCGCGCGCTGGATCTGGTCGCCAGCCAGCTCCGTGACTTGGGCTTTCGGCACATGCGCGCCGACAGCCTGAGGACCAAGCACGTCGAGCGCCTTGTCTCGAACTGGAAGGCGGCGGGTCTGGCCGTCGGCACCATCAAGAACCGGCTGGCAGAGCTTCGATGGTGGGCGGAGAAGATCGGCAAGCCCGGCGTCGTCGCCCCCGACAATGCCCACTACGGGATCGGCCAACGGCAGTTCGTCACCAACGCCAGCAAGGCGTGCGATGTGACGGCCGATGATCTGTCGAAGATCACGGACCCGTACACCCAGGCGTCCTTGAAACTGGCAGCCGCATTCGGTCTGCGTAGGGCCGAGTCGATCAAGATCCAGCCGGCGTGGGCTGATCGCGGTGACCGGCTCGCGCTGAAGAGCACCTGGACCAAAGGCGGCCGCGCACGCGAGATCCCGATCCGGACGGAAGCCCAGCGCCAGATCCTCCAGGAAGCAAAGCATCTCGCCGGCCGGGGCAGCCTCATTCCGGCCGAACGGAACTACGTGCAGCAGCTACGTCGCTTCGAACACCAGTGCGCCGCCGCAGGCGTTCGCCGCGTTCACGGACTGCGACACCAGTACGCCCAAGCGCGCTATCGAGAACTCACCGGATGGCGTGCACCCGCAGCAGGCGGACCACGTTCGAAAGCACTCACCGCGGAGCAGAAGCAGGTCGACCGTGAGGCACGACTCGCAATCAGTCGCGAGCTCGGGCACGACCGCGAACAAATCACGGCAGTGTATTTAGGTCGGTAAGGTGACAGCGACACGCCGAGTTCACCCAATCCCAACAGAAGCTCAAGAAGGGTGAGGGCTGGCGATTTGCCTAGCGTACGGCATCACGGTGCCCGATGACCTCGCACACACAGGAACCATCACGCACTTCGCGGCCGAGAACACCGGACTTCGTATCCCGTAGGGCATGCATGAGCTGCTTCGAAAGTACGAGCAATGTGCGAAGGAGCAGCGCTGACCGCTGACTTCAACGTGCTTGTCTTCGCGCTGCAACCTTGATAAGACTTCTTGGCGGATGGTCGCCAAGTCCGCTGCTGTTCGGGCCGTCTCGATGCCGTACAGGCCTTACAACTGCACCGCTTCAAACTGCTCTTCGGTCGTGCGCCTTCTATCAGCACAACTCATTTTCCCACCCCCGCTCTCTCCTGATGCCGCCAACGGTGGACGATGTCAATGACATAGTCCGCATCCGCCGCGTCTTCGTTCCAGAGGGCCGCGAACGGCACGTCGGCACTATGTGGGCGCCGATCTTCCGCGAGGTCGCTGAATCGCACACGCACTGGCACAGCCGTTCCCTCGCCAACGATTAACGCTTCCTGCGCCCGAAGTGTTGGGAGGACGTCGACCAAGCTGCGCACGGCATCGGGTAGTGCTCGCTGCACAAAATTCTGGTCTTGTTCGTTGCTCATGCGCAGCGCGATGATCGTGTTGCACTGTGACAGGATTGTTTCGGCCAGTTCAGACGGCCGCTGCGAAACGAGGCCCAGCGAGACGCCGTATTTCCGCCCCTCTTTAGCGATCCGTGCAAGGGCTTGCTTCGTCGGCTGGAACGCGGCGGCGTCGCTGCGCGGCGCATAGCGGTGCGCCTCTTCGCAGACCAGGAGGATAGGTACCTTGACCGGGCGCGGGCTCCACACCGCAAAGTCGAAAATCATGCGGCACAGCACGGACACTACGACATCGACGACATCCGAGGGCACACCGGACAAATCGATGATCGAAATCGGTTTGTTGTCGGTTGGGATGCGGAGGTACTGTCGAATCGTGCTCGCAAGGCCATCCACCACATCAGCGTCGGGGCGAACCAAGAATGCAAACCTCTTATCGGTTTGCATCGCCTTTATCTTCGCGATGATCTTGTCGTGGGATTCCTTTTTCGATGGTGCTAGCCCGTTAGCCTGCGCCACGACACTGTCCAACAGATCACCAAGTTTGTAGGGCACGGGCGTATCAACGGTGATGCTGTCTTTCTCGATCCCGGCAGTGCCGAAGCTGCGACGCGCCGCGAGGATCGCTTCTTTCAGAATGTTGGTCTGGCTCGTGGCCGCGAACTCTGTTTTGCCGACAAACAGCTCGGTGCTTTCTTCGAAATTCATCAGCCAGTGCGGCAGATGCAGGGTCGTCGGGTCAATCACTTCGGCGCGGTCGCCGAAGGCCTTGCCGTATTCGTTGTGCGGATCGAGCAGGATGATGTGCCCACTTGGGGCAATGTCCAAGATGGCCTGCAGCAGCACAGTGACTGAGCAGGACTTGCCGGAACCGGTCGTTCCCAATACCGCGAAGTGCTTGCCAAGCAACTCGTTCGTCATCAGATAGACGGGCAGTGCCGACGCTTGCGCAAGCGTGCCAATATGGATCGACGGTTTGTCGGGACGGTTGTAGATGCGTCCAAGTTCGCCGACGGTCGCGACGAAGATTGGCTGACCGGGCAACGGATAAGTGACGACGCCGCGCTCGAACGTGAAATCGTTGTCGCCGATGCCGGTGCGCAGGCCTTCGCCGAACAGTTCGATTTCCAGCCACTTGGCATCGCCGTTGCGCTCGTGGGCTTTCGTGTTCGGCGACTTTTCGGCGATCACCATCTCGGCCATGCGCAGCGCGGTGACCAGCCCGAACACCAGTTTGTCACCCGCCTCGATGCGCACAATCGACCCGACCTGACCCACCGTGTAGCGACGGCTCTTGTACGTTCGATAAAGGTCTTCGACCGACGCTTCCAACTCGCCAATGACCCGTGCGCCAGATACCTCGATGACGCGGCCAATCCGAAGAATGTCCGCGCTCATGTCGCCTCCCCTGCGATGTAATCGACCAAGCTTTCGAATTTCCACAGCTCGGCGGCCAGTAATACCTTCGACTCGCTGTCATCCAGTGCACCGCCGACGTAAAACGCATTGCCAACGTAGGCATTGAAGCGGCTATCGCATCGTTCTGCGATTGCCGTTAGCTGCGCCTGTTGCTCTTTAGCTTTCGGGTCGGAGCCGACGAACGCGATCACCGTCAGGTTGCTTGCCGTGGCGTTGATCGCATCGATGATGGCCTCGTTGATATGCTCGTCGTTAAAGCTGTAGCCGAGCGTCACCAGACAGTTGTTCACGTTGGGTGCACGAAGCCGCGAACGAAATCGGCCAATCAGCGTCTCGTAAACGCCGAACTGAGTTTGCAGGTATTTCTGTTCGGACGGATAGACCATGACCGTATCGGTAATGTCCACGGCCGTGCTGATGACTGCCCGTCGCACATGCCCGGTACTTTCGCGCAACCAGTTGACGGAGCCGTGCAGTTTGTGGATTCGGAAATTCGGGGCGCAAGCCGACGGCTCGTCGAACACCGTGGGATCGAACCAGGCGCGGCGCGACCCGCGAAAACCATCGACATATTCGTAGCGCAGCTTGTCGAGCGTGGCCTCGATGATGGTGTCGTAGTTGAGCGTGAAAATATCCCGCCCATCTTTCGACCGCTTGTTCGCGATGCGCTGCATGAACCGTGAGTGAACTGGACTATCGACCCAGGCGTCGGCGATAAGAGTGACGATTTCCCGTTTGATTGACTGCAACGACTCGTCGATCCAATCGGGCTTGAGCATGTGCTTGTCGGCGTCGTTGACCGTTTGAAGAATGGATTGGTATCGCACGAGGTAGTTGATGAGGTCCTCGATCGTCGGAGGCCGCGTCTTCGTACCGCTCAAACGATCAAATTGCGCCTTGATACTGGCGTCCACCTTTGCCAGCACCTTCGTAGTCAGTTCTCCGATCAACGGTTTTCCCGCGCACCGACTGCACCCTGCACCGATCAAGAAGCAGGTGTCTGACCCTGTGAGCCACTGGATTACGCGCTCTTTCGTTTCGCCGGGCATTGCCGTCTTCCTTTGCAGGTTGCCTGATTCCTAGACCAAACACGGTGTTGTGTCGATTCAAGCCGGTAGTTCCGAGCCTCTACACGTCCCCACTCGTTGCTGCCAAGGGACAGGCGCTCTGCCGTACCTCGACCAATTCAGACTTACCCGTTGGAATTTCCAACCCGTCGAATGGCCAAACGTGCAGGCCCTCTGACGCCAAGCGACTCAAGTAGCGGATCAACGGTGGCCAGAGCGAATCGTAGCAGCGACCTTGCCGTGCGTTCGAACTGGAACACCGATCGCTCGCCCTTGCAGCGCTGATCGGTCAGCCGCATCCAGAGTGGCGTACCCATCCGCTCGGCGCCGTCGTATCTGCCTCCGTGCCGCATGAATCCACTTAGGTGTGGGCGGCATCGGTCGGCAAGTGGCAGCGGACGCCGCCAGGAATGTCGGACAGTCCGGCGATGGGCAGTGAACTCGACGTAGCGCAGCGGGAACAAGAGATCGTGGTCAATGCCGACGATTGTCGGTGTGTCGTCGGCGAGTTCACCAGCACGCCAATGGGCCAGCTCCCGTTGGGACCAGTACTTCCGTGGAGCATCGGGTCACCTCTTCTGCAGACATGCCAGCCGCGGCTTGGTGCCCGCGCAAGCCCCTATAGGCAAGAGTCAGGTGTCTCGGCACCGGAATC
>JAFDVT010000464.1 GCA_018268875.1 Acidobacteriota bacterium | reverse complement strand
GGTTCAGAGCAAGGAGTTTCTGCATTGGGTGTGTCTTTTGATTGAAGCAAACTTTCGGGGAAGCCCGTGCTACCGCAGCAGGAACTCGATGCTTTGCGACGCAACCGGCTTGCCGCCTTCGAGGATGCGGACCTCCATCGTGTACGGCCCTTCGGAGGTGGACGCTCCCAAGGTCAACACGCCGCCGAACGGTACTCGCGGACCCGCCGCGAGCGCATACGGCGACCCTGTCCAAACGGGCTTGCCGTCACGCAGAAGCCTTGCTTCACCTGTCAAACCCGGCCGCGAATGGTAGACGGTCAACCCGTACGAAAACGGTTCCCCACGCCGGAATTGCCGCAAAGCGGCGCTGGCTTCGTCGGCCGACCCCGCCTGGCGCGGATCGCCCTTCGCCATGCTCATCCCCGAGCAGAACACCGTCGACGGCGGGGCGGGCCAATCCGGAACGTCCACATAACGGCTGGCCGAACCCACGCCCATCGAACCTCCGTCCAGCACGGCGACCCGTAAATAATGAGGCCCTCCAGACTTCAACGCCTGTTCGAACGTGTACACAAAACCGTTTTCCCGCACCTTGGCAACGGCGTCCGCCAGCACGCGGATCTTGAAGGATCGGTCGATACTCGCCGCCTGCTCCGCTTCGGTCATCGCGACGATGTAGAGCGTCGCCATGCGGTAGCCTTCGGCGTCCGGTTCGCCGAACTCCAGGTTCTTGCCGCTCAGATGCACCAGTCCGCGGATCGCCGGCCGGTCCATGTCGTCCAGCACGAACGACGGCGTCAGTTGCAGTTCGATGTCCTGCGCGGCAAACGGGGAATGTAGCGCCTGCAAGAGCCTCGCGGCAGGCGTAACCGCTTTCGGTTCCTCGGCCGCCGGACCGCTGCCCGAAAAGCTGTGCCGGTAACGAATCTTCAATCCGGACTTGTTGTTTTTCAGCCGCACCGTCAACCGCCGCATCGGGTCGGTAGGCTTGGCGTCGGCGTCCCTTGGAAATCCCAGCAAATAGTACCCGGCTTGATCTTCCAGCGCTTTTGCGACCCCCAAGCTCAAGTCGTTCTGGTCGAACATCGTCAGGCCGCCGGTCTCGCCGGACAGGAAGCTGAGGCCGTCGCGCACTTGCCGGAACCGCGCCATGCGGTCGGTCAGCGCCTGCGTTACCGATTCCTGCGGCATGAACGTGACGTCGTCGGTCGCGTTCAACGCGGTGTTCACCAGGCCTCGCGCGTCGATGCTGTAGATCACCACGGCCGACCGGTTGGCCTGGTCAGTGACCTTGCGCGCGTCGTCCACATTCAGCACGGCCTTCTTGCCGGGAACATCGCGCAGTTGCAGTCCATCGGAAAACAGAACCACGGCTTTGCGCCCGCCAGGCAGTTGGCGCATGCCTTCGATCAGGATGCGGATCGCGCCCATCGTTCCGTAGGAAAACCGCCGGTTCAACAGGTTTGCCACCGTCGAATCGTCGGGTACCAGCGTATCGCCGACGTTCACGGCATCGTTGGCGATGTTGGTTTGAATGCGGTCGATGGCCGTCAACAACAGCCGTTTTTCGCTGGTGAAACGCTGCAGCGATCCGAGGTTACCGCTGGTGGCGACGATGGCCACCACATCGCCCTCGCGCATCTGTGTGTTGACGAACTTGCGCAGGGCGAGGCGCGTGTCCTGCAGGCTGACGGCGGTCATCCGGAGGTCGTCCACCGCGAAAGCGATGGTTCGCCGGACGTCCTGTTCGCGCAGCGTTTGTCCAGGCTGGCGCCGGGCGGGAGCCGCCGCCTTATCTTCCTCGCCGTTGCCCGAAACGTACGAAAACGCCGAGATCTTGCGGGGCTTGTTGTTTTCGAGCACTTCGAAGTCGTCGGCCGTCAGATTCGCCACATGTTTGCCCTGCCGGTCCGTCACCACCGCGTCGATTTGCACCAGCGTCACCGTTACGCGAATCGGAGGCGGCGCCGGCTCCTGCGCGATCAGGACACCTGTCAGACACAGTACGGCGAATTTCGAAGAGTTCATCACCTGCACGTCATTGTAGGCTGAACGCACCGGATGCCGGAACTTTCCCGGAACTCCGCCGCATTTGTGTCCGTATAGGCTGCATGATGCTGTTCCGCGCGCTGCTTTCCGCCATCGCCATCCTCGCCACCACCGGTTGCCACGTCGACTTCGGCGACGGAGAACGTTTCCACGAAGACTTCCATTCCACCCACAAGATCCAGCCGGGCGGCCATCTGACCATCGACAACCACAACGGTTCCATCGAAATCAGCACCTGGGAGAAGGACGAGATCGAGATCAACGGGACCAAGCACGCCAGCAGCAAAGACCTGCTTGACGACCTGAAAGTGGACGTCGACGCGTCGCCCGACAAGGTGGCGATCCACGTCTCGCAACCGGAATTCCGGCATGGCAATTCCGGCGTACGGTTTAACCTTCGCGTCCCCAAGAAGCTGGAACTGGACCGTATCCGGAGTTCGAACGGACACATTCGTGTCATTGGGACCGAAGGTCCGGCGAACCTGGAAACCACCAACGGCAAGATCGGCGCAGAGAAGCTGAACGGCAAGCTGATGGCGCAGTCCACCAATGGCGGCATCGCCATCGAAGGTCACACGGGCAGCGTTCGCGCGCACACCACCAACGGCAGCATCCACGGCGACACCAAGGGCGAACTGGACGCCGAGACCACCAACGGCAGCATCGACATGAAGGTGGACAACGCGGCCGTCTCGTCCGCGCCGGTGCGGCTGGAGACGTCCAACGGTAAGATTCACGTCGTCCTGACCGCGGCGGCCGACCTGCGCGCCCGCACCAACAACAGTTCCATCACCGTCGAACTTCCCTCGTCCGCCAACGCCAATCTTCGCGCCCGCACCTCGAATTCCCGGGTCCATTCCGATTTCGGACCGGATCCCAAGTGGGACGATGACGACGATCGCGACAACCGGCGCCGCAGCATGGACATGAAAATCGGCACCGGAGGTCCGGTCATCGACCTCACGACGTCCAACGGCGACATTCGGATCCTGAAGAATTAAGGAACGGTACGCTACGTGCAATGGGGAAAGTATGTTCAAACGATTTCTACCCCTTGCAGCGGTTGTGATGCTGGCTGGCTTTGGCGCCGGCTGCACCAGTTCGGAAACCCAGAATTCGCCGACCGTGGAAAAGGCCAAGCAGGATGCGCGCGAGGCCGCCGACAAGGCCGCGGCCGAAGCGCGTGAAGCGAAAGCCGCCATTTCCCGCCGGATCGACCAACTGGACGCCAAGGCAGACGAACTAGCCGAAAAGTCCAAGAAAGCTGGGGCGAAGGCCAAGGCCCGGATGGAAAAGGAAGGCCGTGAACTGAAAGAGGAAGCCAAACGCCTGCGCGACAAGATGTCCACCTGGGATGACAAAGCGGATTCCGCCTGGCGCGCCACCAAGCGCGAAGTGGAGGAAGGTTTGGATAAAACCGAAGCCGCTCTGAAGAAAATGGTCGATTAGCGCAAAAAGGTTCCACTTCGGGCGGTCTGGCGCTTGGCGATAATAACGCTGATGCGCCAGAACCTCGCCTTATTGTTGTTAGTGGCCGCGTTGCCCGCGTTCGCCCAGGCGCCGCCGGTGAAGAAGAAGACGATCTTCATCATCTCGGACGCGGAGGGCGTGGCAGGCGTTTGCCACCAGTTTCAAATCGAACCCAAGGGAACCGACATGCCCGAGTTGCTGCACGGCGAAGTCAACGCCGCGGTGCAGGGCTTTTTCGACGGCGGCGCCGACGAGGTGATCGTCGTCGACGGACATTACCAGGGCTACAATCTGTCGGCGACCAAGATTCACCCGCGCGCCCGCCTGATCCTCGGTCCCCTACCCAAGAACCTGACGTTCGATAAAAAGTACACGGCGCTGGCGTTTGTCGGTCAGCACGCCATGGGCAACGTCCAACACGCCATCATGGCCCACAGCTTTAGTTCGCTCGGCATTCAGAACATGAAGGTGAACGGCAAGCCGGTCGGCGAAATCGGTATCTGGACGGAAATTGCGGGCGAATACGGTACGCCGGTGCTGTTCCTGTCGGGCGACCAGGCCGCCGCCGATGAAGTTCGCGCCATTGAGCCGAACGTCACCACGGCGGTGGTCAAAACAGCGATCGGCCGCAACACGTGCGACACCATGTCCGCCGTCGCCGCGCGCGAACGCATCGCAGCCAAAGCCATGGAGTCCATGTCGAAGCTCGGCGCCGTAAAGCCTCGCCCGTTGCAGGGTCCCGTCACGCTGGAACTCGAGTACACCACCCGCAACTCATTGCCCGCCGATTCCGCCAACTGGCCCAACACCAAGGTCGTGGACGACCGTACGATTCAGTTCTTCGGCCCTACGCTGCTCGATGCCTGGACCCTGTACCGCGGCCTCCGCTGACATAATGAAACCGATGCTCCGCCTCTTCTGGGTTGTCCTCCTGCTATCGAATGCGCTGCTGTTCGCGCAAAAGCGCATCTTCATCATCACGGACGCCGAAGGCGTGGCCGGCGTCTGCCATCAGCACCAGACCGATCCACAAGGGACCGACATGCCGGAACTGCTGCATGGCGAGGTCAACGCCGCGGTGCAGGGCTTTTTCGACGGTGGCGCCGACGAGGTGACGGTTTGGGACGGCCACGGCGCGGGCACGAATATGTCCGCCACGAAGATCCACCCCAGGGCCCGGCTCATCCTCGGACCCTTGCCGCTGAACATGACGTTCGACCGCAAATATACGGCCATCGCGTTCGTCGGCCAGCACGCCATGGGCAACGTCCAGCACGCCATCATGGCCCACAGCTTCAATTCGCTCGGCGTGCAGTATATGAAGGTGAACGGCAAGCCGGTCGGCGAAATCGACATCCGCGCGGAGCTGGCGGGCGAGTTTGGAACTCCGGTCATCTTTCTTTCGGGCGACCAGGCGGCGGCCGACGAATTGAAGGTGATCGAGCCGAACGCTGTTTCGGCCGTCGTCAAAACAGCCATCCAGCGCAACACCTGCGATTCGTTGTCGGCTGTTGCCGCTCGCGAATTGATCCAGCAGAAGGCCCGCGAGTCGATGTCGAAACTGGGCGTGGTCAAGCCGTATGTGGTGAAGGGTCCGATCACGCTCGAGCTGGAGTTCACGACCCGAAATTCCCTGCCTGCCGACGCCAAAAACTGGCCCGCCGCGAAGGTGATCGACGATCGGACGGTACGCTACAGCGGCGCGACGGTCCTGGAGGCGTGGACCCGCTATCGCGGTTACCGGTAAGCTTTACTACTATAGTGGATCACACTATAGTGGCAAAGCATATAGAAGTGGACGCCTATGTCGTCGACGTGCTCATGCGGGACCTCACGGGGCAGGAGAAACGGCCTTCGGCGTTCCTGGTGTACCTCGCCCTATGGCGCAGAACACGCGGCACCGGCGAAAAGCGGGTCGCGCTCAGCTACCAGGATCTGTCGGAAGCGTGTGGCGTCTCCAAGTCGGCGGTGCAAGCAGCCGTGCGGGTGCTGAAGGCGCGCAATCTCATCACCGTGACGTTGGCGAACCCCACCGCAGTCCCGAAGTACCGCGTGGAACGCCCCTGGGTGACGCACGGTTAACCGAATGCGTTAGCCTGTACTGCACACTATGCACGGAATCCACCCCTACGCGATTTTCAACGGCAATTGCCGCGAAGCGATCGAGTTCTATAAGAAGGCGATCGGCGCGGAAGTCATGTTCATACAGACAGTCGGCGACTCGCCGATGAAAGAGATGGGTGCGGCGGACAAGATCATGCACGCCACCCTCAAGTTCGGCCCCACGCAGTTGATGATGTCCGACGACCTTCGCCCGGATTCGACGCCGTCCAAGGCCGGAAACATCAGCCTGGCCATCGGCGTCGTCGACAGGGCGCAGGCGGAGAGCGTGTTTGCCGGCCTCAGCGAAGGCGCAACCATCACGATGCCGCTGGAAAAAACCTATTGGGCGGAAGCGTTCGGGATGCTGACCGACAAGTTCGGAATCGCCTGGATGATCAACTGCGAAGCCCCGCGCTAATCAGCGCGCCGCCGCCGTTTCGGCGGGGAGACGCTTTGGCTCGTACACATGGTACGGGCCAAAGAACGCCTCGGGCACGGTGGCTGAAAGACGGTAGTTTTCGCGTACCGCGCGAGCCACATCGGCCGGCAGTTCCAGGGACTCTTTGTTGATTTCCGTGCCGGGGGGCGCTGCCGCGGTGAGGTCCTTCCACAGCACGATCTTGCGGAACTTCCCGGCTTCAATATCGTGGATCACCGGCCGCGGGTCCATCCGGCCGGCGTCCACAAGCAGCGTATAAATCAGCGTCTCGACCTCGGTACGCCCGCGCAGTTGCAGCAACGCGTCGTAATCCGACACGAGCACCCGCCCATCGGCGACATGCGGCGCGAGCGCGGCCATCGCTTGCCGTCGCTCCGGTTCGATCACCGCGCGCACCACAACCGACTTCGCCGTGATCAGCAGGTTCAACACCAGGTGCAGCACCAGCGTGATTTGCAATAGCGTCACCCACGAACGGTCGCCCGCGACGGCTTTGGCGTGAAACTCCAGCCGGCTCAGCGAACAGCCAGCGCACAGTGCCCACAGCAGCGTCATTTCGATCTGGTAGTTCAGGTCCGACCCTTCCTTTGGCGCGGTCGCGAGCCATACCAGCGTGGCCAGCCCGGCGTAGACGAACAGCCAGCGTTGGTCGCGGGTCGCCTTGCCGAGCCCGGCCAGCGCGAGGATCAACAGTCCGCTGGAGGTGAGCAGGAAGTAGCGCGCCTGGGACTCCAGTTTGTGCCACGCAAAGGGGTTCAGGTTGGCGAGG
>JAFDVT010000463.1 GCA_018268875.1 Acidobacteriota bacterium | reverse complement strand
TCCGTCGTTGTCGAGGTCCGCGAAGAAGCAGGCGAAGCCGAGCGTACTGCGGGTGGCGGCACCGATGCCGGAGGCCATGGCGACATCGGTAAAGACGTTTGCCAGCTGGTAAAGACCAAGCTTTTCGTTGTCGAAATTGGTGACGGCGATGCCGGGCTTGCCGTTGTTGAGGAAGTCCCCGGCGTCGACGCCCATGCCCGCGCGGGCGCGCCCATCCTCGCTGAACGCGACGCCCAGGGCGACGGCGGATTCGCGAAAGGTACCGTCGCGATTGTTGCGGTAGAGCTTGTTGGGCTGGGTGTCGTTGGCGACAAAGAGGTCGGGCCAATGGTCGTTGTCGAAGTCGAGCATCGCGACGCCAAGGCTTTTGGACGACGTGTCGAAGATGCCGCTCTTGCCGGTGACGTCCTCAAATGTCCCGTTGCCGCGGTTGTGAAAGAGCCAGCTTGTCGAGCCTCGGTAGGCCTCCGGCGTGCAGTAACTCTTGGTCTTGCCATCGAGCGAACAGTAGACGTCGTTCTTGGCGGACCAGCGAACGTAGTTGGCGACGAAGAGGTCGAGATGGCCGTCACGGTCGTAGTCGAACCAGAGGGCCGACGTGGAGAAAGCGTCGCGTTTGTCGAGCGCGGCTTTGCTGGTGACGTCTTCAAACGCGCCTTTGCCGGTGTTGCGATAGAGGCGATTCTGGCCGACGGCGGTGATGTACAGGTCGGGGTAGCCGTCGTTGTCGAAGTCCGCGGTGGCGACGCCCATGGCGTAGAAGTTGGCGTCGAGGCGCGCGAGCTTGGTGGTTTCGATGAAGCGGCCGTCGCGGGTGTTGCGATACAGACGGATGCTGCTGTGGGTCGACGCAGGCTTGCCGGGCCAGGGCTGTCCGTCCACCAGCAGAATGTCGAGCCAACCATCGTTGTCGTAATCGAGGAAGGCGCAGCCAGGACCCATGGTTTCGGGCAGGAACTTGGCTCCATAGGCGCCGTTGTGATGGGTATAGCCGGCGAGGCCCGCGCGACCGGTGACGTCGGTGAAAGTCTGCGCGAGCAACAGCGCGGCGTATAAAGACGGGGCGATCACGTAATGCTTACCAGGCCGTTGCGGATGGCGTACACGACGAGTTCCGCGGTGTTGCCGAGTTGCAGCGCGTCCATGATGTTGGCGCGGTGGACGGCGACGGTGTTGACGCTGAGGTTCAACACGGCGGCGATTTCCTTGTTCGAGCGGCCGGCCACGATGTGCTGCAGGACTTCGAGTTCGCGGGTGCTAAGCGGGCGCTTGATGTTCTGGCGACTGGCCGCGTGCAGTTGCGTGAGTCGCGGGTCCTCAATCCAATCGGCGGTGGATTTGACGGCGTCGACGAGTTCGAGGTCGATGGCGTTTTTGAGCAGATAGCCGCGGGCGCCGGCCTTGCGGCAATTGTCGACGTAGCTCGCCTCGCTATGCATGCTGAGGATCAGAATGCGCGTTTCCGGCCTTGCGGCGAGGATCTTGCGGGTGGCGAGCGCCCCGTTCTGAATGGGGATCTGATAGTCCATCACGACAACGTCGGGACGAAGGCGGGCCGACTGCTCTACGGCCTCTTCGCCATCGCCCGCCTCGCCCACAACTTCGATTGCGGGGTCGTCTTCGAGCATGCGGCGGAAGCCGAGGCGGACCAGCGCATGGTCGTCAACAAGAAGGACGCGGATCGACGGTGGTGGGTTCATACGTGTTGGGCGGCAGTTGCAAGCGCACGAGCGTTCCTTTGCCGGCGGCAGGCTGCGTAACTGCCAGCGTACCGCCGATGAGGGTGGCGCGTTCCTGCATGGCGGTGAGACCGATGCCGCGGCGGTGCGCGGGGTCGATGCCGGAGCCGTGGTCTTCGATTTCAAGCGTGGAGTTCGTGCTGCGGACGATCACCTGATTGGTGGCGGCGTGGCGGGCGACGTTGTTCAAAGCCTCCTGCAGGATGCGGAAGACCTGCACGGCGTGGGTGTGATCAGCGATATCGAGAGGCGGTCCCTGACGGTCGACGGCGATGCCGTGCTGGTGTTCGAAGACGCCGAGGTACCAGGCCATGGCGTCGGCGAGGCCTTGTTCTTCAAGCATCACCGGGTGGAGCGATTGCGAAAGGCTGCGGACCTTGTCGAGCGTGGCCTGCACGATGGTGTTGGTCTCGCGTACGGATTCGCGGAAGGCGGAATCGGGCGCCTGTTTTTCGGCGCGGCGCAGCATGGCTCCGAGAGCGGTGAGGATCTGGCCGAATTCGTCGTGAAGGTCGCGCGAGATGGAGCGCAGGGTGGATTCCTGCATGGTGATCAACTGGCGGGCGAGTTCGCTGCGCTGGGCCGAGAGTTCGGCGGCCTGGGCGAAGACGCGGTTGTTCTGTCGGATAAGAGCCCACCCAGTGACGGCGATCAGGATCGAGGCGATGGCCAGAAACAGGTAGGCGTTGCGTTCGATGCCGTCGTAAATGTTGGCAATGTCGCGTGAGGCGCGCTGGTCCTCCTCGGTGTTGCCGACCAGGAGACGCGCGGTGAGCGAGGCAAGGGATTCCTGCGCAGGCTGCAGGCGGTCGCGAATGATGGCGAGGTCACCGGTGGCGAAGAGTTGTTCGGAGGTGGTCCAGAACTGGTCGAGTGAGGACTTGAGGAACAGGACTTGGGCGGGGTCGCGACGGCCGGCGTTGAGTTCGGTTTCCTTGCGGAGGGC
>JAFDVT010000462.1 GCA_018268875.1 Acidobacteriota bacterium | reverse complement strand
GAGGTGATGGCGGCGTTCTCGCGGAGTCTCGGCAATTTGGACATGGCGACAGCCGAGGACGCCGGAGTCAAACCTGGGGTGGCGGCCTCCGCCCTTTCCCGGTCGAAGGCCTAACCGCGCCTACTTTCTAGGCGTCGGATGCCGATTCCGCCGCAAGTGCGAGCAGCTCCGGCCGGAGCTGCTCCAAGCTTCCCAACAGCGCCTGGTATGCGTTTTCGACGTTTGCCAAATTTCCGGAACGTCCAATTTTTTCCAATGCCAGAGCCGCCTGGTAAGCCGGCTCTGCGCCAAAATTCGCTACTGCACCCTTTAGACCGTGGCTGGCCCTCTCAAGCCCGACCGCGTCCTTTACCGCAACCGCATCTTTAATATTTTCAACAAGTTTGGGATAGTCTTCGAGGAACAGCCCGGCAATCTCACGAAGCAGACCCTCGTCGCCCCCGACGCGATCCAGCGCCAATGCCCGATCCAGCACCAAAATATCTGAACTCATTCCCCCAGATCCTTTCCAAATCCCAACCAATCAGGAGCGATTACTCCTTCTCGCAATGTATCGGCTGTGACATCGAAATTCAATACTGGAATCCATTATCCTCCCTGGCCGCCGTTTCACAATGCGGGTCTCGGGGACTAGAAACACCAAGGCCCACTCGCACGCGACGCGCAAGTGGGCCTCGATTTGTTTGTATTTGCTGTCCGTTAGAACTGATTCCAGAGGTACTGGTTGTATACCTCGTGGTGGAACTGGACTTCCGGCGACTTCACAACCGTGCCCAGCAGGCGCGCGCAACGGTCCGCAGAGCCCTGCTTCAGGTCCGCGTAACGCGCCTTCACATCCGCTCCAAGCAGCGCGGTGGTCCATTCCGCCGAACGGAAGTTCTGGATGGCGTCGTAGATGTTGTCCGGCAGGAAGCGTTCCGCCTGGCGCAGGTTCTTCGTCTTCGCGATCTCGCCGTCGAGGCCAGTCTTGAAGATCGAGTACAGCACCATGTACGGATTGGCGTCCGGACCCACCGAGCGAACTTCCACTCGCGAGCTCTTCTCGTTGCCGATCGGAATGCGAACCATCGAACCACGATCCACGGCCGACGCCTTGATCTGGTTCGGCGCTTCAAAATGCGGATCCAGACGGCGGTACGCATTCACCGAAGCGTTCAACAGCAGGCAGATGTCGTTTCCATGCGTCAGGACGCGGTCGATGAAGCCCCAGCCGAACTTGCTCAGGCGTTCCTCGCCCTTCGGGTCCCACATCAGGTTCTTGCCACCCTTGGTCACCGAAACGTTGGTGTGCATGCCGCTACCGTTGACGCCCACCACCGGCTTCGGCAGGAAGCTCGCGGTCAGGCCCATGCTGGTGGCCACCTGGCGGCAGATCAGCTTGTAGATCTGAATCTGGTCCGCGGCCGCCACGACGTCGGCATAGCTGTAGTTGATTTCGAACTGCGACGGCGCAACTTCCGGGTGATCCTTTTCGTTCTCGAAGCCCATCGCGCGCTGCACTTCGGCGCTGGCATCGATGAAGGCGCGAAGCGGGTCGCCCGGCAGCGAATGGTAATAGCCGCCCGTGTTCACGTACTCGAACTTGCCGGTTTCGTGGAAGCGGCGTTCCGCGTCCACGCCCTTGAACAGAAATCCTTCGATTTCGTTCGCCGCGTTCAGCGTGTAGCCCTTTTCCTTGAACTGATTGTTGGCATACTGCTTCAGCACGCCGCGAATGTCGCCGACGTACGGAGAGCCGTCCTTGTCGATCACTTCGCCGAACACCAGGACCTTGCCGGCCCCAAAGTAATCGTCGGGAGCCCAGTAGAAAGCGCTCCAGTCCAGTCCGAGGCGAAGGTCGCTCTCGCGCTGCGCGGTGAACCCGCGGATGGACGAGCCGTCGAAGGTAAGGTTGTCGTAGCTGCCGACTAGGAACTTCTTGTCGTAGTCCAGCATGTGGAGGCGGCCCTCAAGGTCGCTGAACAGGACGGTCACCGCCTTGATGCGCTTCTCGTCGGTCAGGTACTTGATGCGCGCTTCCTGAACCACACCCGGGTCAATGCGTTCCTTGCGCTGCTTCTTCGCTTGCAAATTCTTTTCTTCTAGCTCTTCATAGGAGAGCGCTAGAAAGTTTCGCAGATCGTTCGACATCAAACTCCTTATGCTTGGAGGCTGCTACCGCCTCTCTGTCATCATAGCTGGATGGGCCAAGGATTCGTAACGTCAGACAGCTTTCGTGAATGCATTTTTTTATAGGTCCCATCATGGATTCTAAGGTTGTGGAAGACATCGCCGCCCAACAGCGGCAAGCGTTCGCCAACGCACCCTTTCCGCCGGCGCACGAGCGGCGGTCCCACCTTCGCCGGTTTCGCCGCGCCCTGCTGGCCGCCCAGCACGACCTCGCATCCGCCGTGGATCGCGATTTTGGAGGCCGATCGGCCTATGAAACGGCGTTCGCCGAAATCCTGGTCGCCGCAGGATCGCTCCGGCATGCCGAACAGAACCTGGACGACTGGATGCGCCAACGCCCCGTATCGTTGGGCGTGGCCATGCAGCCGGCGCGCGCCTTCGTTCTTCCACAGCCGTTGGGGGTTGTGGGAATCATGGCGTCCTGGAACTACCCGGTGCTGGTTGCCGTCTCGCCGATGGCGGGTGCGCTTGCCGCCGGCAGCCGGATTGTCCTGAAACCGTCGGAAAACGCGCCAGAAACGTCTCGGGTACTGCAACAGTTGATCGCCGCCACATTCGCGCCCGACCACGTCACCGTCGTCGAAGGAGGCCCCGACGTCGGCCGTGCATTCGCCGCCACGCCCTGGAACCGGCTGATTTTCACAGGCTCGGCGACGGTCGGCCGCGAAGTGATGCGCGCCGCCGCTACGCACCTGACGCCGCTCACGCTCGAACTCGGCGGCAAATGTCCCGCGATCCTTTGCGAGGACGCCAACCTACCGCTTGCGGCCGATGCGCTCGTCTACGGCAAATTCCTGAACGCCGGCCAGACGTGCGTCGCGCCCGACTATCTGTTAGTCCCCGACTCGCTCGCCGCGCGCTTCGTGCCGCTCCTCAGCGCCGCCCTCGAACGCCGCTATCCCAACGCCGCCGCCAATCCCGACTACACCTCGCTGCTGCGTTTGTCCGATTTC
>JAFDVT010000461.1 GCA_018268875.1 Acidobacteriota bacterium | reverse complement strand
GTGAAGGGGCTCGTGCTGGATTTACGTGGCAATCCGGGCGGCGTCCTGAATGCGGCGCTCGAAACGGCAAGCCTGTTCCTGAACCCGGGAGACAAGATCCTAAGCGTTCGCGGGCGGCGTGTCCGCGATGAGGACGCGACCGTCGACAAGAACGCCAAGCCGTACCGTTTTCCGCTCGCGGTCCTGCTGAACGAAAAGAGTGCCAGCGCATCGGAGATCGTCGCCGGTGCGTTGCAAGACCACAAACGGGCCACGATTCTCGGCGAGCAGTCGTACGGCAAAGGTCTTGTGCAGAGCGTCTATCCGCTGTCGTCGAACACGGCCATGCTGTTGACCACGGCCTACTACTTCACGCCCAGCGGACGCAGCATCCAACGGCCTTTGAAGGATGCGCAGATCGACGAAAAGCTATCCGCGGGCCACGCCGGAGGCATCACGCCGGACGAGGTGGTTCGCCCCGAACCGTACTCGCGGCTGCGCGCGTTCCTCGATGCCAACGCCGCGTTTACGGCCTTTGCCACGGAATATACGGCGAAGAACAAGGTACCCGCCACGGGGTTCCATGCGGACGCCGCGCTGCTGGACCAGTTCCAGGGTTACCTGATGCAGCGCAACGTGCGCCCGGGCATCGGCGAATGGCTGCAGGACAAGGAATGGATCCGTTCGCGACTGGAACAGGACATCCTGAACATCGCGGCGGGCGTCGCGAAAGGCGACGAAGTGGAACTGCGCCGGGACCCGGTGGTGAAGGCGGCGATCCTCAGGCTGCTTCCCTGATTTCGCCGCCAGCGGCCACCGACACGAGGGGGATTTCGCGCGCGGGAATGGCCAGAAAATACCGCGCATGACGGCGTTCGCCCTCGCGCCGCAGCAGATCCTTTTCCACCAGTTCGACCAGGTCGCGAGTGGAGGTCGCGGGGGACGCCCCGGTGATGCTCGCGTAATTGCCCGCGCTCAGTCCGCCTTCGAAACCATCCGGACCTTCGCGCAGCATCCGCACGATGGCCTTCTTCTGCCGGTCGTTCACGCCTTCGCGTTCCACCTTTTCGAGCAAGCGGGACTTGTTTAGAACGAACTCGATTCGAGTCTCCGTACGGATCTGCCCTTCGAGCACGGTTCCGGCAAACCACGCCAGCCACGACGTCACGTCGCTACGCTTGTTCGCGTACTCGAGCGACTTGTAGTACGCCTTGCGGCGAACCAGGATCGTGGCCGCAAGCGCAGTGAGCGATGGTTGCGCCACCGCCTGCGACAACGCCTTTTCGGATAAGGCCCTGCCGATACGCCCGTTGCCGTCCTCAAACGGATGGATGGATTCAAAGTAGATGTGCGCCAACCCCGCCCGCGTCAAAGCAGGCAAAGGCGTAGCGCCATCCGGCGCGGTCTTGTTGAACCACGTGATGAATGCTTTCATCTCGCGCGCCACCGCCGAACCCGGAGGAGCCTCAAAGTGGACCTTGGGCGCATAAATCGCGCCGGAGACGATCTCCATCTGGTCGCGACTGTTGCGGTACTGGCCCACCCGCAGGATGTCGAGCCGCCCCTTCATCAGCTTCGAGTGCCAGTCGAACAGCATCTCCTTGCTGAGCGGTTCGGCAAACGTGCGGTAGAGGTCGACGGTCATCTCCGCGACGCCTTCTTCAGCGGGTTTCGCGCGGAACTTGTCCGCTTTGAGTCCAAGATGCTTGCGGATCGAGGATTGCACGCTGGCGCGGTCCAGAACTTCGCCTTCGATTTGGGACGTGGTGACGGCTTCGGCGCTGATCGCCTCCACCAGAATCTGCTGGCCGTCGGGACCTGTCAAATGCCTGGTAATGCCCCGAATCTGCCCAAATTGCAGTAGAAAGCGTTCTTCCGCGCGCACAAGGCGTTCGGGATCCCACTCGAATTCGGGCCATTCCGGCAGCTGCCAATTCCAAGGCATAATGAGCGATAGAAGGAGGCTCTATCGCTCACAGAATAGCATGATTATGAGCGATAGAAAGTGGTTCTATCGCTCACGGCTACCCCCACATCAGCACGATTCGGTACGTAATCCAGGCGCAAACATACGCCATGACGCTCATGTAGGTGAACTGGATCAGAGGCCATTTCCAGCCTCCGGTTTCACGTTTCACCACAGCCAGCGTCGACATACACTGCAAGGCAAAAGCGAAGAACACCAGCAGCGCCGCCGCGCCCGCGGGCGTCAGATCCTTTTTCAACGCCGCCTGCAGACCTTCTTGCTGCGCGGTTCCTTCCAGGCCGTAGATGGTGCCCAGCGTACCGACAATCACTTCGCGAGCGGCCAGCGAGGTGATGAGGCCGATGCCGATCTTCCAGTTGAGCCCCAGGGGCGTCAGCACCGGTTCGACGGTTTTCCCCAGCATCCCCGCGACGCTGTCGCCGATTTCGGGGGCCGAACCATCGGCCTTGCGGGGGAAGTTCGCCAGCAGCCACAGAACCAGCGACACCATCAGGATCACCGTTCCCGCCCGCTTCAGGAACACCGCGCCGCGATCGAGCAATCGCAAGCCGATGCTGCGCAAAGTGGGCCAGCGGTACGGCGGCATCTCCAGCAAGAACGTCGTGCGAGTGGACTTCAACACCGTGGACTTCAGGATTCGCGCCGTAAATAACGCCGCCAGGAACCCCAGCGCGTAAAGGCCAAGCAACGCCGCCGCTTGCGCTCCCAGGAAGTGACCCAGGATCTGCTTGTCGGCCGGAATGAACGCGGCGATCAGCAGCGCATACACCGGCAGGCGCGCGGAACACGTCATGAACGGCGCGATCAGGATCGTGGCTGTGCGATCGCGCGGATTCTCGATGGTGCGCGCGGACATGATGGCCGGCACTGCGCACGCGTACGCCGACAGGAGCGGGATAAACGACTTGCCCTGCAACCCGAACTTCGCCATGGTGCGGTCGGCGATCAGCGCCGCGCGGGCGAGGTAACCCGAATCTTCGAGCACGCCGATGAAGAAGAACAGAATCAGGATCTGCGGCAGGAACACCACCACCGCGCCGACGCCGTTCCACAACCCGTCTACGAGCAGCGACTTCAGAATCGGGTTGGTAATGCTTTGCCCAAGCCAGGCGCCGGATGACGCGATAAACGCCTCCACTGCGTCCATGGCCGGTTGCGCCCAGGTAAAGATGGCTTGAAACACCAGCGCCACGATGATCGCGAACAGGATCGGGCCACCTACGGGGTGCAGCATGAACCGGTCCAGACGGCGGGTCCACAAGGGAGGTTCGGGAGCGCGGTAATCGGCACGGCGGCCGACGCCAGTTGCCCAGCGATGACAACTGGGAATGTCCTGCAGGACGGGGAGTTCGACGCGGCGGGCAACGGGTTGGCCGGTCAACGTCGTACCCGCCAGGAACTGCCACACCTTTTCCAGACCTTCGCCCTGCGCGGCGCTGATCATCGCGACAGGCGCGCCCAATTCACTGGCCAGGATCGCCGCGTCGAGCGCGCCCTGGCGCTTTCGCAGATCGTCCACCATGTTCAGGACCACCAGTGTCGGCAGGCCCAGGCTCAGCACCGGAGCGGCTAGCAGCAGATGGCGCGACAGGTTGGTGCTGTCCAAAATCAACAACACGGCGTCGGGCTTGGGCAGACCGGGCATGTCGCCGGTGAGCACGTCGCGGGAAACGCGTTCGTCTTCGGAACGGGGATTGAGACTGTAGACACCGGGCAGATCGACGATCGTGATCTCGCGGCCGCTATCTGGAAGCGTGGCCTTGCCCAGGTGATGTTCGACGGTGACGCCGGGGAAATTTGCGACCTTCTGACGAAGGCCGGTGAGGCGATTGAAGAGCGTGGATTTGCCCGCGTTGGGCGGACCGATGATGGCAATCAGGTGATTGGCGGTACCTGCCTCCGCCGCGGCTACCGCTAGTGCGGACGCCGGCCCGCCATCATGGCAATCGCTCATACGTCAGGGTACCCGCCTAAGGTCTGGTGATGCGGACTCGAGCCGCGGTTTCGCGCCGGATCGCGATTTCCGATCCGCCGACCCGGAACACGCGTGGGTCGCCGCCGGGCGCCGCGTGACCTCGAGAGATCGTCGCGCCGGGCAGAAAGCCCATTTCCATTAGCCTTGTGGCCATGTCCAAGGGCAAATCGATGGCTTCCAGGAGTCCGTTTTCACCATCACGCAGATCGAGCAGCGTCTGCGAACCACTATTGACACTGAGTTGCATCTACTGTGCCCAGTATCCGCCTTTTCGAGTAGCGAAGTCAAGACGGGGCGCACACCGCTACCGGGCATGCGCCCCCGGTCCACTACCGTTTCGAAAGATCGCGAACGTACAGTTCGCGGAAGCGCATATTGCCCTGTCCGCCGGAGTGCAACTGCAGCGCGATGCCGCCGTCGTCGCCCTTGGGCTTGGGGTCCACATAGTCCACCATCTGCACGCCGTTTAAGCGCGATGTATAGCGGTTGCCGACCACCGTGAGCAGGTATTCGTTCCACTCGTTGCGGCGCACCACGATTTCGTTTTCAGGCGCGGGCCACACGATCCACTGGCGGCCGACGTCGTAGATGCCGCCGGTGTGGCGGCCGAGCGTGCAGTCCACTTCAAACTGCGGTCCCTGGGTGATGTCCGGCGTGCCGGGTTTGAACTCGGCGTGGAAGAATACACCGCTGTTGCCGTCGCCTTCGCACTTGAACTGAAGCGACAACTGAAAGTCCTTGTAATTCTTTTCGGTCTTCAGATAGCCGTAGGCTTTGCTGATGGCGAGGCCGTGGATGGTGCCGTCTTCCACGGTCCATTTTTCCTTGCCGATTTCGATCCAGCCGGCGAGGTCCTTGCCGTTGAAGAGGGATACCCAGTCTTCTCCGGGCGCCTTGGGGCGGGAAGCCCGGTCCTGCGCCAGAAGTACAATGCCGGCCCCCGCTAGGGCCAGAAGGGAAAAGGTCGCTAGATAACGCATGGTTCTCACGTTGGTTCAACCACTATATCGCCTCGCCGGGGGGATCCGAATGCGCCGGCTGGCCGCCACTACGACGAAATGCGTTCGCCGACAAAAGAAAAATCCCGAGGCAAAGGGCGGCCAGCACCAGTTCGCCTCGCTGAAACGGCGGAACGGTTTCCGCAATTGCTGCGCGCCGAGCAACACGACGAGTCCCACGACGAGGTTATTCAGCATGTGTCCGCCAACGCTCGCCCAGAGCGAACGGGTCTGGACGTAGATCGACCCGAGAACCGCGCCTAGCGCGAACGTATGCGGAATGCGGGCCAGGCTTCCATGCGCGCAGGCGAAGAACGGCGAACTCAACGCAATGCCTCGCACAATGCCGTAGCGCGCCGCGAACCCTCGCAGAAAGATGCCGCGAAACACGATCTCTTCCGAAAACGGAGCGACTACCGTGATCAACAGCAGAGCCACCCAGCGGGATCGCGAAAGGCCGTAGTCGAGCCGCGGAATCGAGCCCGGAAACGCCCGTTCGATCCACAGAAAACTAAGGGCGCCGAGCATCGAGGTAGACAGAATCATGCCCGCGCCGGCCAGCGCTGCCATGGGTGGAAACGGC
>JAFDVT010000460.1 GCA_018268875.1 Acidobacteriota bacterium | reverse complement strand
TTCTTACCGTTCTTCAGCACCAGCGGATCCGGCAGTTTTTCGATCGGTTTTACCTTTGCCTCGTCGTAAATCGCGGCGTTCGGCGCCTGGGGATCGCGGCCGTTGGCGCCGCGGCGGAGTTCCTGGATGCGCAACTGTTCGAGCATCTGTTTGTAGTCCTGCTCGGTTGGCGCGGACACCTGGCCCTGGGCGAGGATCGCGAGAACGAACGCGGCAAAGGTTGGCTTCACGGCAGTGGCGACTCCGAATCGATCAGCTTTTCGGCCAACAGTTCCATCCACAGATCCGCCGGCACGGGGTGCGCAAGCATCGCAAGATTATCATCTACCTGGGCCGGTGTCACCATGCCAAGAGCCAAGGTCGTGACGGCTTGGGGCGCGGCGGCAAACTGCAGGGCGACGGCCCGCAACGGTACGTTGTAACGCGCGCAGACCGCTTCGATCGCACGCGTCTTGGCCATGATGGGCTCGGGCGCGATGTCGTAGTTGTATCTTGCGCCGGGGATCGCGCCGGTCGCCAGAATGCCGCTGTTGAACACGCCGCCCAGAAAGATCGAAATCTGCTTGGACAGCACCAGCGGGAAAAATTCCTTGAGCGGTTCCTGTTCGAGCAACGAATAGCGGCCGGCGAGCAGGAAGCAATCGACGTCGGCGTTGCGAGCCCAATCGGCCAGCATCTGCCATTCGTTCATGCCGGACCCGACGGCGCGAATCACGCCCTGGGCCTTCAGGTCGTTCAGGGTGGGAAAAGCTTCGTCCAGAACCTGCTTGCGGAAGTCGCCCAGGTCGGGGTCATGCACGTGCACGATGTCCAGGTAATCGGTTTTCAGGCGCTTCAGGCTCTCTTCGACGCTGCGCTTGACGGCGTCCCTGGTATAGCTGCGCGTGCCGTCGGTGACCGGGCCGCCCAGCGTATTGGGAAGCCATCCGCACTTGGTGGCGAGGATCAGTTCCTTGCGGGGCAACTCGCGTGTGACGTCGCCGACGCGAACCTCCGCCAGACCGTTGCCGTACAGGGGCGCCGTGTCGATGAACGGGATGCCGCGCTGAAAGGCGTGCAGGATCGTGCTGCGCGTGTCTTCGTCGCTGACCGCAAAACCGAATTGAGCAGCCATGGAACCGATGGGCGCGGTACCGAGCGCCACCTTGGGGACGGGGAAGCTAAGGGACATTGTCCTTATGATGCTAGCCTGAATCTCGGCATCACAAATGAGCGAAGGTCCATTGAAGAAAACGCCGCTGAACGACGTCCATCGGGCGTTGAAAGCCAAGATGGTCGATTTTGGAGGCTGGGACATGCCCGTGCAGTATTCGGGCATCATCGACGAGCACCAGACCGTGCGTACGGCTGTGGGTCTGTTCGACGTATCGCACATGGGCGAGATCGAAATCAAAGGTCCGCAGGCGCTGGACCTGGTGAACTACGTCTCCACCAATAACGCCGCGAAATTGCAGATCGGGCAGGCGCAGTATTCCGGTCTGCTATATGAGCACGGCGGTTTTGTGGACGACATCCTGGTGCACAAGGTGGCCGACGACCATTACTTCATCTGCGTCAACGCCTCGAACCAGGACAAGGATTACGAGCACATCGCGGCCAACGCGGGCAACTTCGACGCAACCGTCGAAAACGCCGGACCTTGCTACGCGCAGATCGCCGTGCAGGGTCCCAAGGGCCTGGCGACGCTGCAAAAGCTGACTGCAACCGATCTGGCGGCGATCAAGTATTACCACTTCCTCGACGGGACGGTTTCCGGAACGCCCGCTCGCATTGCCAGGACCGGCTACACCGGCGAGGACGGTTTTGAGATCTACATCGCGCCGGAGGAAGCCCCGCGCATCTGGAACGAACTGCTGGAAGCCGGTCGCGAATTCGGCATCAAACCAGCGGGCCTGGGCGCGCGTAACACGCTGCGTTTGGAGTCGAAAATGGCGCTCTATGGCCATGAAATCGACGCGTCCATCAATCCGTACGAAGCCGACCTGGGTTGGATCGTCAAACTGGACAAGCCCGGCGACTTTATCGGCCGCAAGGCGCTCGAAGAGGTTCGGAAAAACGGAGTGAAGCGGAAACTGGCCGGGTTTGAGATGACAGGGCGGGGAATCGGCCGCGACGGCTACGAAGTCCAGATCGACGGCGGGAATGTAGGTTGGGTTACAAGCGGTGGTCCCGCGCCGACCGCCGGCAAGAACATCGGACTGTGCTATCTGCCTGTAGAAAAAGCAGTTCCTGGCGTGGCTATCCAGGTGATGGTACGGAATCAACCGGTGGAAGCGGTAACCGTCCCGACGCCTTTCTATAAGAGAAGCAAGTAGACTACAATCGTTCGAGGCATCATGTACCCGGATCAATACAAGTACACCAAAGAGCATGAGTGGGTTGCGCCGGATGGGACGGTGGGCATCACCGACCACGCGCAGAAGGAACTGGGCGACATCGTGTATGTCGACCTGCCGAAGCCGGGCGCGACGGTAGAGACCGGCAAGAGTTTTGGCAGTGTCGAGTCGGTGAAAGCGGTGTCCGATATCTATTCGCCGGTGGACGGCGAGATCGCCGAAGTGAACGAAGTGTTGACGTCGGCGCCGGAAAAGCTGAACGAAGATCCGCACGCCACGGCGTGGCTGGTGAAGATCAAGCTGTCGAACCCGTCGCAGTTGGACGGACTGATGTCCAAAGCCGATTACGAAGCCTACATCGGCGGGCTGTAAAAACGGGATAGGACCGCTCCCCGCATCGGAGGTTGGCATCGCCTGCCCTCAAAGTTCGCGGAGAGAAAAAAGGTCCTTCCGGCACTATATATTCGAACAGAGAAATGCCACCCGGCCCTCATGCACAGCAGCATGTCCGAGGCACCGCTCTCTTCTCCATGTCCCATGCTTGCGGCGCCGTGCCTCCTCCTAACGCGGCGCCGTTTTTTCTTTCGGGACGAATTCCATCGGGTTGAGTCCAATGAGGTTCCCGGAGGCATACAATAGTTTCGTGCGCATTGAGGACCGTCTCGCCCAGGCAACCCCCAAATTAGATCGAGTTCGCCAGGAAATCTCAAAAGTCATCGTCGGCCAGCAGGAAGTCGTCGACGGCGTTGTCATCTGCCTTCTGGCAGGGGGCCACGTCCTCCTCGAAGGCG
>JAFDVT010000045.1 GCA_018268875.1 Acidobacteriota bacterium | reverse complement strand
GCCATCTGCGCGCCCATTGCGGACGGCAGGCCAAAGCCCATCGAACCCAGTCCGCCCGAACACAGCCACAGCCGGGGTGCGTTGAACCGGATAAACTGCGCCGCCCACATCTGGTGCTGGCCCACGTCCACCGAAACAATCGCGTTGCCGCCGCTGATCTTATCGATTTCCACCATCAGCTGTTGCGGCTTGATCTCGGTCGTGGAAGTTTTGGGTTCGAGCGGATGCTCTTCCTTCCACGCCCGGATCTGCTTCCACCAATCCACGCGAGTCTGGTAATTCTTGCCGTGTTCGGTGGTTTTCAAGTCCTTCACTTCGCGGATCAGCTTGGGAAGAACTCGCTTCAGGTCACCGACAATTGGCAGGTCAGCCAGCCGGTTCTTGGAAATTTCCGCCGGGTCGATGTCGATATGGATCACCTTGGCATGCGGCGCAAACGCCGCCAGCTTGCCGGTGACGCGATCGTCGAACCGGATGCCCAGCGCGATGATCAGGTCGCAGCCGTGCAAGCCCATGTTCGCGGCATAGGAGCCGTGCATTCCGGGCATCGAAATAAAGTTCGGGTGCGAGGTCGAAATCCCGCCCAGCCCCAACAGCGTCGTCACCGTCGGCGCATCGATCAGTTCCACCAGTTCGGTGAACTCCTTCGACGCATTCGACAACACGATGCCGCCGCCACCGACGACATACGGACGCTTGGCGTCCCAGATCATCTGCGCGGCGCGGCGGATCTGGCCGGTGTGGCCCTCCGCAAACACCTTGTAGCCCGGCAGATGGATCTCATCCACCGGCTTATAGTGCGCATGACCCTGGAACACGTCCTTCGGGATGTCCACCAGCACAGGACCGGGACGGCCCGACGCGGCCAGATAAAACGCTTCGTGCACCACCTGCGCCAGGTCCTTCACGTTCTGGACCATGAAGTTGTGCTTGGTGGCCGATCGCGTGATGCCAAAGGTATCGGCTTCCTGGAACGCGTCGCTACCGATAAGCGTGGTCGAAACCTGGCCAGTGATCGCAACGATCGGGATCGAATCCATCATGGCGTCGACAAGACCGGTGACAAGATTGGTGGCGCCGGGACCCGAGGTCGCGCAGCAAACGCCTACTTTGCCAGTAGCGCGGGCATAACCCTGCGCGGCGAACGCGGCATTCTGCTCATGGCGTACAAGAATGTGCTTGAGCGGATTGCTGTACATCGCGTCATATAAGGGAATCGTGACGCCGCCCGGATACCCGAACATGCAATCCACGCCTTCCCGCGCCAGGCATTCCAGCAGAATCTGCGCCCCGCTCATGAGCGGACCTTGCGCTGCCTGTTGTTGTCCCGATATGGTCTGAGCCATGCGAGTTTAAATTCTCCTAAAACTTTGGAAAGAAACGAAAAAGACCACCGTGGGAGCTGTTTACCCCGCCGGTGGCCTTCTTCGTGTTGGAAATTCCGTCAACCGTTCAGGCGGGGTAGTCTGGTACGACCCCTACGATAATTCGCGGAACGGCTACCAGAGAAAGCGGCAGGATGTAGCTGAGAACCGGTAGGTTGGGCGTGAGCATCATGCGTCTCTCTGTTTTTGAGAATAGCCTACAAGCTAGCTAAATGCAAGACGGAAGTTCGATTAAATCGACTTATCATTACATTGACTAATACAGCTTCCCCTAGCCCCCGCGCGAACAAGAGTCGGAGGCCTAGCGATTTTTTTTGAAATTTTCTTCTGAGAAACCTCCTCTTCCAGGCGCAAACGTCCGATAATTAACGATAGATCCTGCTGTATACGCTTCGGAAACGCACCCAACCCAAAATGTATAAATTTATGACTCGGTTCGCCAGGCTCGGCCTGTTTGCGGCCCTCTCGCTCGGCACCTCGATGCTGGCGCACGCGGATATCGTCTTAACCTTCGAAGGCGTCGGCGACGCAATCGCCATCGAAAACTATTACAACGGCGGCGCTGGAGGAAACCTGGGTGTTGCGTTCGGCTCCAACGCCCTGGGCGTAATTGACTCGGACGCCGGCGGCATCGGCAATATTGCGAACGAACCCTCGGCCAACACCGTGATGTTTTTCCTTTCCGGAAGCAACGCCTATATGAATGTTGCGTCTGGTTTTACCAACGGCTTCTCGTTTTTCTATAGCTCGGCATCCGCGGCTTCCGTGAATGTGTACGACGGCCTCGACGGTACCGGTAATGTCCTTGCGACTCTGAACCTCGCCAACCAGTACAACCTCAACTGCTCCGGCGACCCCAACGGCCAGTTTTGTAACTGGACTCCAGTCGGCGTCACCTTTACTGGCACGGCAAAGTCCGTCGGCTTCGGCGGCACGGCGAACTACGTGGCCTTCGACGACGTCACAATCGGCAATTCGATTCCCGGCAACCCGGTTATGGTTCCCGAACCTTCCGCCATCGCGATCGCGGGTTTCGGTTTTGCATTGGCGTGCTTCGGCAGCAAGCGCCGCAAGGCATAAGCAGCAGCCTCGAAACTCCATCTGAAATCACAAAACCCTCGGCCGCCGTGCCGAGGGTTTTTCCATTTGGTATCGCGCCAAAGTCCGAACAACAAATCGGCCCCTCGTCACATGAACTGATAAAGCGAGCAGATGACCCAGCCCAACGTGGAGACAGCCGCAATGACGACAGCCGTAGACCGCTTGCGGCGCAGCAGATCGACCCAAACCGGGTACGCTACCAGGAGCGAACACACAAACGGGAAGATGAGCGATCGTAGCGCCGCCCCGGGCGCCAGTGCGATCGGCATGTATTCGAACCAAAACAGACAGCCAGCCTGAACCAGCCAGGTAACCGCCAAAAGCTTGAGGACCAAAGCGCCGGAGTCATGCCAGAAGTCGCCGTCGTCGAGCAATTGCAACTGAAGTTGGTGATCGGGCCCGGCACGATTGCCGGCGTCAACGATGCGGAACCAATCCTTCCACGCATCGGCGGTCACAGCCATTTCACGGTCTGCCCTGGCGAGCCGTCCCTGAAAGTAGCGATAGGCACATAGCACAATCAGACCCAACAGAATTCCGAGTGCGGCCGGCACGCAAGCAAACGCTATGCGCCTCGCAAGATAAGCAAGACCTTCTGATCTTTCGCCGCCCGCGGGACCGAACGAGTCGCAAATGGCGAGCACGGTGCAAAGGAATCCGGCAAGGGGTGCGAGTGACGAGAGCGTGGCGAGGCTAAGAAGCCGGTCCTGAAACTCTTGATGCGTACGCGAAATGGAACGCGCCATTGCATGATCGATGGTCTGCGTCATGACTTCAGTTTAATAGGTTGAAAAGCGCGGGTTGGGCCCGTAAAGTATTCGGTATGTCGGATCCACCCGAATGTGAACCGGAGTGGTCATGGCCCCAAAAACGACCCACGCCAGCAGCACTGCGGCGGAAATTACAACTGCGGTAGACAATCTACGCCGCAGGAGATCGACACAGACCGCGTAGGACACAAACAAGGTGCAGGCGAAGGGCAAGGTCAGCGATCGAAATGCGGCGCCGGGCACCGTTGCGAGGGGCATGTAGTCAAACCAGAAGTAAGCTACCGCCCGCACAAGCCATGCGATGGCGAGAAACCCAATCGTCAAGCGTCCGGACACTCGCCATGAGTTCACAGCCGCCGGAACCTCGAGCCGAAGTTCACAATCCGGCCGCGAACTCGCGGGCGCAGTGTTGACGCTGCGGAACCAGTCCATCCATACCGCCGCTGTAACGGTCATTTCACGATCGAGCATGGCCAGCCGTCCCTGAAAGTAGAGATACGCCCACAACGCCACAAGCCCCACCTGCGATTCCCAACGCGGCCGGCACGCACGCTACTGCAACGCCAATGGCCGTATTGGCGAGTATCTGCGATTTCTCTGATCCGTGGTGGCGAAAGGCATCCATCAAAAACGAGCGAATCGTGCAGGCCAGCCCAAGAAGCGGTGCAAGCGACGCCATCGTAGCGAGGCTGAGGAGTTGGTCCTGAAACCTCTGATGCGTACGCGAAATGGAACGCGCCATTGCATGATCGATGGTCTGCGTCATGACCTCAGTGTAGTCCCGCCCCCCGCGTTTTTCTTCAACTATTTCGAAAGGATCGTCCGCCAGGCAGCATTTCCCAGGTGGAGGTTGCCTGAACCAAATGGACAACAAATCGAAATGGATGCTGGCGGGCCTTTGCGCGCTGGCTGGAATGTTTAGCCTCGAAGCCGCAAGACCCGGCGCTACCAAAGCCGAGGGCGGCACCGGCATCGGCGAACCCACCGAAGGCGCGCTCTACGTCGTCGATCGCGACACCCAGCGCCCCATCGGCATGTCGCCCTTGAAGCACACCGACGTCAACGCCGAAATCTCGGGCTACCTCGCCCGCGTCAGCGTCATCCAGGAATTCCGCAACGACTCGGCGACCCCCGTCGAAGCCATCTACAAATTTCCCCTCCCCCACGACGCCGCCGTCGACTCCATGGAAATGTGGATCGGCAAGCGCGTCGTCAAAGCGCAAATCAAAAAGAAGGAAGACGCCCGCAAAACCTACGAGGACGCGCGCAACAACGGCCAGCGCGCCGCCCTCCTCGACCAGGAGCGCCCCAATCTCTTCACCCAGCACGTCGCCAACATCATACCCGGCGACACCGTCAAAATCCACATCCAGTACGTCGAAACGCTGAAGTACGAGGACGGCGATTACGAGTTCGTTTTCCCCATGGTCGTCGGACCTCGCTACACGCCCGCCGAGATGACCAACCCCGAAGCGGTGCGGGTCAATCGCACGCCCGAGGGCACGCGCGCCGGACATGACATCAACGTCAAAGTCTCGGTCGACGCCGGCATGCAGATCGGTCCGGTCAGCTCTCCGTCGCACAACGTGGACGTCCTGCAAGGCGGCAAAGGCGTCATGATGGTCGCCCTCAAGAACGCCCAGTCGATCCCCAACAAGGACTTCATCCTCCGCTACGCCGCCGCCGGCGCGAAGATCAAGGACGCCGTGCTGCTCCATCGCAATCAACGCGACGGCTTCTTCACGCT
>JAFDVT010000459.1 GCA_018268875.1 Acidobacteriota bacterium | reverse complement strand
GTGCTCGAGCAATTGGCGTTGCCACTCGCCGCCGTGTTGGGCACCAAAGGCGTGGAGCGCCACAAGGTCACGTTTGTTGGCCAGGAGTCGCACGCGGGTTCAACGCCAATGTCCGTACGTCGCGATGCCTTTGCCGCGGCCGCAGGGTTCGTGCTCGAAGTCCGCGAAATCGCGCGGCGGACGCCGGATGCGGTGGCCACCATCGGCAGTGTCAAAACGCACCCCGGTATCGCGACGGCGATCTCCGGGCGTTGCGAGATCACGCTGGACCAACGTCATCTTGATGCGACGGTGCTCGCGGAGATGCATGCGGAAGCGCGCAAGGCGAGTGCGATGATTGCCCACGACGAAGGCTGTACAGTCGAATGGGATCGCATCTGGAACATCGAACCGGTGCGATTTCACCCGCATTTGATCGACCTTTGCGGTGAGGCGATCAGCGACGTGACCGGTTCAGCGAGTTTCGAACGCTTGGCGTCAGGACCTTTGCACGACGCGGCCGAAGTCAGCCGTGCGGGCATTCCATCGGTGATGCTGTTTGTGCAATCGTTGGGCGGCATCAGCCACAACAAGATCGAAGATACTCGAGAAGAGCACCTGGAACTTGCCATTCGAGCCTATGCCGCCCTGGCGGAAAAAACCGCGGCGTGGATTTTAGGAAACGCCTAGCGTCTTGCGGTAACCGAGCAGATACTCGGTCTCCGAAGGCGTCGAACGCGGGATCGTGTGCAGGCAACGATGCCACAAAGGATAGATCGGCGCGGGTCTTCCGACCGCTTCGATACGTTCGCACTGACCGGCGGTCAGTTTCAGGTTCGCGGCCGCCAGATTCTCGGCGAGCTGTTCATCGGTGCGAGCGCCGATCACGATGGGTCCGATGTTTTCACGCTGGCGAATCCAGGCGAGCGCGACTTGTGGAATGGTCGCGTTCGACTCCGCGCCGACCTCCTTTAAGACATCGATCACGCGGAAAAGACGTTCCTGATCGGCGATCCAAGGCTCGCTCCAACCGTCGGCCGCGAGGCGTGTTCCCGCCGGAGGCTTGGGGTTGTCGCGACTGATGCGTCCGGCCAGGTAACCCATACCCAGCGGACTCCAGATCATCGCACTGACACCGAGGTCCGCGCCCGCGGGCAATAGTTCGTACTCGGCCTCGCGAGCTTCGGGCGTGTAATAAAGCTGATGTGTGACAGGCTGCGCGAGGCCGTTGGCACGCGCTGCCATCACGGTCTTCGCAAGGGACCAACCGCTGTAGTTCGACACGCCCCAATAGCGGATCTTGCCCGCCTTGATGAGCGAAGTCATGGCGTCGCAGGTTTCCTCGACAGGCGTGCGGCCATCCCAAAGATGCGTGAAGTACAAGTCGATGTAGTCGGTGTTGAGACGCTTCAAGGTCTTGTCGATCTCGCGATGGATGTGCACGCGCGAAGCCCCGGAATCATTGGGGTTTTCGGACATCCGGAAGCCGACCTTGGAAAAGATCAGAACCTTTTGTCGCAGTCCTTCAAGCGCCTGGCCGAGTACAGTTTCCGACCCTCCGAATGAATACAGGTTGGAGGTATCGAACGCGTTGATACCGGCGTCGATACAGGTTTCGACGTGACGCCGCGCCTCGGCTCCGACGACATGCCCGGTCGCGTCAAAGCCGTTGGCGCCGGAAAAGGTGACGGTTCCGAAGACGAACTTCGAAACACGGAGGCCGGAGTTGCCCAGATAAAGGTATTCCATGGTGGTGTTCTCTATTTATAGCTGGTGGCTCGACTCGGGTGAGAACACAGCGGCAGACCGGGAACGTCAACATCAACAGAAGACGTAAAGAATGGCGCTGATACGGCCGGCATTCACTTGCTCACTATCGCGCCGCACCATTGCGACAACATCGATGCGAGCCAGACGTACGCACCGTAGTGAAAGCTTGAAGCTTGCTTTTTGGCGCCTTCGGCGTTCCAGTCTGCGATCGAACCGGGGAGCTGGAACATCGTCAATGCGAGCACTGCCGCGACGCTGAGGAGAATGAGCGGGATCCTGCCTCCGCGGGCCAGGAAGAGTGAGCCTGCCAGCCAGAAGACGTTCGCGAACCATGCGTAGTTGTTGACGCGCGGACCCAACCAGCCGAGCAACAGGACGCCCCAGCCGTACCAGGTCTCGTCATTGTTTTCCTGCGGGCGGATGTCCTTGAACGTGACGACCGGCAACGCGATGGAAATCAGGAATAACAATACGCTGGCCCAAATTAAATAGCTCCGCATAGCCTTACAAGCGTAGCCTCCGCGTTAAACTGCCAAACATATGGACCCTGTGCTCGCGTACGCGCAAGCGTGTCAACCGCGGATCGTCGATTTCATCCGGCAGCTGGTGGAGTGCGAATCGCCGAGCGACGATCCGGCCGCGGTGAACCGCTTTCATGACCTGTTTGCCGGCAGCGTTCGCGACATCGCGTCGAACATCAAGACGGTGTCCGGCGGCGCGAAGTACGGCAAGCATCTGCTCATCGAGTTCGCGCTTCCGGGCCGCGTAAAAAGGGGCGAAGGACAGATTCTGGCGCTCGGCCATGGCGACACCGTGTACCCGATGGGGACGCTGCAATCCACCCCCTTCCGCGCTGATGACGACAAACTTTGGGGCCCCGGCGTGATCGACATGAAAGGCGGCCTTGCGTTCTTTGTCTTCGCGATGCGGGCGCTGCGTGAACTCGACATTCCCGTGTCCCGCAAGGTTGTGTTGCAGATCAACTCCGATGAAGAAGTGGGCAGCGAATCGTCGCGTTCGTTGACCGAAGCTTCGGCGCGCAAAAGCAGAGCCGTGCTGGTGCTGGAACCTGGCACCGGGCAGGAGGGCAAGTTGAAAACCGCTCGCAAAGGCGTGGGCGATTACACGGTGGTGGTTCGTGGAAAGGCCGCGCATGCGGGCGTCGATTTCACGGCCGGCGCCAGCGCGATTCTCGAAGCCTCGCGACAAGTGTTGAAGATCGCGGAGTTCACGGATTTGCACAAGGGAACGACCGTGAACCCCGGCGTGATCAACGGTGGAACTCGTACCAACGTCATCGCAGAGACCGCTGTGGTCGAGGTCGACATGCGGGTCGCGAAGTTGACTGAGGCCGCGAAACTCGATAAGAAATTCCGCGCGTTGAAGGCCGTGGACAAGCGTTGTTCGCTGGAAGTGACCGGTGGCCTGAACCGTCCTCCGATGGAACGTACGAAAGGCATCGTAGAACTGTTCCGCCTGGCGAAAAAGCTCGGTTGGAATGTCGAAGAATCGTCAACTGGCGGCGGTTCCGACGGCAATTTCACCGCGGCGTTGGGAGTTCCGACGTTGGATGGAATCGGAGCTGTGGGGCTTGGCGCGCACACGCCGCACGAACATCTGTTCACCGCTCGCATCGCCGACCGGACGGCTTTGCTGGCGAAGTTGGTGGCGGCGATATGAGCCGGATTCCGGATACGAACGCGTACTTGAATCAACTCGCGCCGACGCCGTTGACGCCTGTGTCGATTACGCCCGGCGGACCAGCGATTTGGTGCAAGCTGGAATTCCTGAACCCCAGCGGATCGACCAAGGATCGCATCGCGCGCTTCATCTTGAAGAAGGCGTGGCGCGAAGGACAAGTGGGTCCGGGTCACACGGTGATTGAAGCGTCGAGCGGATCGACAAGCATCGCGATGGCGCTGGCGTGCGCGCAGCTTGGCATGAAGTTCATCGCCGTAATGCCCGAAGGCGTGAGCAACGAACGCGTGTTGATGATTCGCGCGTATGGCGGCGAGATCCGTTTGACGTCGAAAGACGAGGGCATCGCCGGTGCGATTGCGGAAACGGAGCGCCTGGCGGGCGCGATGCCACGTACCTTTCTGCCGCGCCAGTTTGCCAACATCGAAAACGCGCAAGCGCATCGCATGACGACGGCCCGCGAAATTCTGGATCAGATTCCGGGCGGCAACGTCGATGGCGTGGTGAGCGGCGTGGGCACTGGAGGTACGCTGGCGGGCCTGTATCAAGGGTTCCGCGACGCGGGTTGCGATGTTCGCCCGTTTCACGCCAAGCCCGTCGCGCTGACGGTGACGCCGGAGATCGAATGCTGCAGTTTTAGCGCACGCATCCCCGGCGTTGTGAACTGCGTGTCCACCATCTTTCGCGAAGAAGACATGGCGAGCCTCGCTGTGGTGGAAGTTCGCGATGACGAAGCGATCGCCGCCACACGCGACCTGATTCGCCTTGGGTTTCCGGTGGGACCGAGTTCGGGTCTCAACTACCTCGCCGCGCTGCGCGCCTATGAAACACTAGGCGGCGACGTTGCGGTGGTCACGGTGTTTCCCGACCGCATGGAGCGCTACTTCACGACAGAGTTGTTCCGGATTTGAGCGCCTTGACTCGGTTGCTAATTTGCGTCCGTTGCCGGGATCGCGGCGCGGCGCCCGCTGGACTTGCACGCGACGGCCGGCTCCTGGTTTGTGAACGTTGCCAGGCGCATTATTCATTCCTGCCATCGGGGTCGCCGGTGTTGCTGCGCGATCCTGACTGGCGGTCAGAACGGAGCGAAGCCGGCGAGGCGCGGTATGTCGCGCAGTTCGTCTACGGGCAGTTTCCGGAGCGTGCGCCGTCAGTTCGGATGAGCGAACGTTTGTCGGTCAATCGCCGCATCGCCGAGTGGTTCAAGCAAGTTCTACAGGAACACAGCAGCGATAAAAAAGGCATTGCGATCGAGCTTGGGTGTGGTCCTGGCGGCTATGCCGCGGTGTGGTCGCAGTTCTTTGCGGAAACGATTCTCTGCGACATTCGCGCGGCGTTCGTGGAACT
>JAFDVT010000458.1 GCA_018268875.1 Acidobacteriota bacterium | reverse complement strand
GGAGGCGGCGGGGAGTTCGCTGGGGCAGGTCGCGAAGGTGAACCTGTATTTGGCGGATTTCTCGATGATTGGTGCGGCGAATGCGGTGTATGCGGAGTACTTCCGGCATCGTCCCGCCAAGACTGGCGTGGGCGTCGCGTCGCTGTGGGACGGGGCGCTGGTGGAAATCGAGGTCGTGGCGGGACGCTAGGCTAGGCGCGGCGGCGTTGGCTGGAACTGATTCGACGGATGTCGTTGGCGTCTTGGCTGAGCCGCTGTTGCTGTCCATAGCAGATCGAATAGAGCACCGGTATGGCGTCGGCGGCATGCTTGCCCCAGTGGTGTTCAAAGCTTGAGCGCGAGGCGAACCCGGGCTTGAGGTCGCTCCAGATATCGGCTAGGTCGTCCGCGAGCGAGCCGACGCAGGGTTCGAGGTCGTCCTGCTCGAGAGGCAAGGGATGGTAGACCTGCCAGTAGCAATCTGCCGGGAGCCGCTTCGAAATGCTGGCCTCGACGGTTTTCCGTTGCTGTGGGTCAACGGGGACTGGCTGGTCGTCGCCCGATTCGAGGTCCGGCGGCAGTTGCATCGCAAGGTCGCTCAGGCGGAGCAGGTGGCCCAGGCATTGGTGGGCGAACTGTTGCGGGTCAGCAGGGGATGGATCCTCGATGAGAGCGCAGTAGCTTTGGGCCTGCGTGATGAACTCGACAAGAGCTGGATGCATGTTCGAGCCGGCCGGTATGGAAAAGGCCGCCCTTTCGGACGGCCTTGAAACCTCGGATTTTGTTGGTACGCCCGATAGGATTCGAACCTATGGCCTTTTGCTCCGGAGGCAAACGCTCTATCCGGGCTGAGCTACGGGCGCACGTAACCTCAGTATAGCCCGTCTACTTCTTCTTTGCTACCGAAGACGTTGCCCCTTTTGCCGCTGATGACGCCGCGCCTTCCTTCAACAAGGCCTCGATCTGCGTGCGGAGGCTTGCTTCCTCTTGCAACTTGGCGTCGCCGAGGGGAGGGGATTGGGCACGGATCACACCCTTTTTGTCGATCAGCACCACTTGCGGGACCACGAAACGTTCCATCGGCGAAAGCGACAGGTACGTCATCACCTGGTCGCGTCCGGCGGAGGCCACGGGGAACTTGGCTCCGTAATCACGAATGAAGTCGGGGACCAGCATTTGCGCCATGTCGTTGAACGCTACGCCAAGCGCCTGGAAGCCCTTGGTTCCGTAATCGGTCTGGAGCTTTGAAAAGACGCCCGCGGTGTGCTGGCAGTGGGGACAGGTGGTGAACAGGAACTCCACCAGGACGACCTTGCCGCGGTGCTTGGACAGCAGATCCTGCTTGCCGCCGGGGTAGTTCAATACGAACTCGGGACTCTGCCTAGGCACTTCCGCGGCGACAACGGAAAGGGCCAAACCAAGCGATAGCGCGAATGCCTTCATCATCGATTTCTAGTTTATCAGGCGAGTCCCGAGGCGATACGGTTTCAACTAAATCTGCATCGACGAAATCTCGACGCGCGAGCGGTTGCCCTCCACAACGACGACGCCGCCCTGTGTGACGTGGAAGCCTTCGCGCTTGCCGCAGTTGGGGTCGTGCTTGAGGCCGATCAGGTCACCGGCGGCGACCTCCACATTCTTGTCGAGGATCGCTTTGTGGATCTTGGCGCCCGGTCCAATGATGCAGTTGTCGAAGACGATGGAATCCTCGATAACGGCGCCGTCGAGCACGCGGACGCCGCGGCCCAGGACCGAGTTCTTCACCATGCCGCCGGCGAGGATACTGCCGCCGGCCACGATGGAGTCGATGGCTTCGCCGCGCTTGCCGTCCTCATCGAACGTGAACTTGGCGGGCGCATCGGAATAGCCGGCCGTGCGCAGAGGCCACTGGCGATTGTAGAGGTTCAGGGCGGGGTGGACGCTGCGGAGGTCCATGGACGCCTCGTAGTAGGCGTCGGTGGTGCCGACGTCGCGCCAGTAGGCGGCCTGACCCTTGGGGTCGCCGGGGATCTCGTTGGTCTGGAAATCGTAGGCGTACATCGGTTCGCGGCCGACGAGGCTGGGAAGGATGTCACGGCCGAAGTCGTGGGTGGAAGTTTTGTTCTTGCCGTCCTTTTCGAGTTCGTCGACGAGGAGGTCGGTGGAGAACACGTAGTTGCCCATGGATGCCAGGCAGTAGCCGGGGCGGTTGGGCATTTCGGGCGGGTTCTTGGATTTTTCGACGAAGCCGATGATGCGGTTCTGCGCGTCTACCTGTAAGACGCCGAATTCCGACGCCTCATCCTTGGGGACGGGAATGGCCGCGACGGTGACCTTGGCGCGATGTTCGGCGTGGTATTCGACCATTTCGCGGATGTTCATGCGATAGATGTGGTCGGCGCCGAAGATGACGACCAGGTGCGGGTGGGCCTGTTCGATGAGGTTGATGTTCTGATAGATGGCGTCGGCCGTGCCGCGGTACCAATCCTCGCCATCGGAACGCATCTGGGCGGGGACGGGGATGATGAAATTGTCTTTCATCATGCCGCCGAAATCCCAGCCGTCGCTCAAGTGCTGGAGCAGCGACTGGCTCTTAAACTGGACGAGAACGTAGATCGAATAGAGTCCTGAGTTGACGAGGTTGCTCAGAACAAAATCGATGATACGGTAACGCCCTCCGAACGGAACTGCGGGCTTGGCTCGTTCCTTTGTGAGCGGGTACAGACGGGTTCCTTTTCCGCCGGCCAGAACGAAGCTGAGTACGCGGACTTGCATGTCTAGGTGTCCTCTTGGCCCTTCAGAGCCTCTTAGTAAACAGCAATACAACAAGCTAAAGCATACCCATCATGCCACAGGGCAATCACAGGCGCAGAAGCGTGGCCGGTTCGAGGTAGGCGCCCTGCCAGAGAACGGAGAAGTGGAGGTGCGGTCCAGTGACGCGGCCGGTGGCTCCGCTTTTGGCGATCGGTTCGCCTTTGCCAATGTTTTGGCCCTCTTTTACGAGGAATTCGGAGAGATGCATGTAGAGAGTGAAGATGGATTCGCCGTGGTCGATGACGACGAGGCCTCCTTCGAAGTACATGGGGCGGGCGATGCGAACGATGCCGGAATTGGCGGCGCGAATTTCGCTGCCGGTTGCGGCGGCGAAGTCCAGGCCCTGGTGGATGCTGCGCGTTTTTCCGTTGTAGGTCCGGCGGGCGCCGAAGGGCGACGTCTGCGTCGTGCCGGTTGGCGCGGCGAAGGAACCGCGCCACAACCGTTCTTTCGGCGACTCGGCAAAGACGCGCTTTTTGAGTTCCCGTTCCTCGGCAATGCGCTTGGCTTCGTCTTTCGGGGGATCGACAAAGCGCGAGTCCACGCGGATTCGGGACACGGGATAGGCGCGGGATTGAACGAGCACGGGGATCGTGAGGTCGCCGATGACGAGCGGGTAGCGGCCGGGCTTGGTGTTGAGATCGACGCCGGCGAGAGCGGTGTACAGCTTGCTATCGGCGTCGCCTGCGGGGCGGAACTCGATCTGGCGTCCGAGCCAGGTGGCGGGTCCCGATAACGTGTTGGAGCGAAATAAAACAGGCGCCCCGTTGAATAGCGGACGGGGCGCCCATTGGACTGGCTGATTCTGTTGTTGCTGTTGGCCTTCTACCGCTACCACCGTCCCCGCCGCTGTGGCGAGCCGTAAGAACTCTCTGCGGCGGGACGACGGCGGCATCACGATTCGTTAGACGTCCAAGTTGCGAACGTCGAGCGCATTTTCTTCGATGAATTTGCGGCGGTTTTCGACGTCTTCGCCCATCAGCGTGTTGAAGATCACGTCGGACTGCACGATGTCTTCGAGGTTGACCTTGAGCAGTGTACGCTTTTCCGGATCCATCGTGGTTTCCCACAATTGCTCGGAGTTCATTTCTCCAAGGCCCTTATATCGCGTTACGTTGATCTCGCGCTTGCCTTCGTCCTTCAGGTAGTCGAGCAGCGCTCGCCAGGTGTCCACCGAGTCCTTGACGGCGCCGTCGCGGATGACCTTGAACGGCGGGTTGTTGAACTTCGCAATCTGGCGGGCGAAGTTGCGCAGGCGGCGGTATTCGGGTTGCGAGGCGAGTTCGACGTCGATGGAACGTTCGGCGTTGGTCGGGTCCTTGTAGATGACGCGCCAGGACGAGTGTTCCTCTTCGTGAACGAGGCGGGCATCCAAGCCCACGGCGGTCATCGCAAGATGCAGCTTTTCGACCGAGGGCTTTTCCGCGAAGTCTTCCTTCTTGTCGAGGGCCTCGGCGTTGACCAGCGCTTCCACCACGCGCGGGTCGCGCAGGCGGCGTTCCATGCGGCGGAACACCTGCTGGAACTCGTCCAACTGGATGAGGAAGTTGCGGAGTTCCGCTCCTTCGAGCGTGGAGCCGTCAGGCAGTTCGATTTTGACGTTTTCGGTGGCGCGGCGCAGGATTTCCTTGGTGAACTCCTTGTCGTCCTTGATGTACTTTTCGCTCTTGCCCTTCTTGATGCGGTAGAGCGGCGGTTGCGCGACGAAGACGTGGCCGCGCAGGATGAGATCCTGCATCTGGCGGAAGAAGAAGGTCAGCAGCAGCGTACGGATGTGCGAGCCGTCGACGTCGGCGTCCGTCATGATGATGATCTTGTGATAGCGCAGGCGGGCCGGGTCGAAATCGGACTGGATGCCGGTTCCGATGGCCGTGATCATGGCGCGGATTTCCTCGTGGCCGAGCATACGGTCCACGCGGGCCTTTTCGACGTTCAGGATCTTGCCCTTGAGCGGCAGGATGGCCTGGAAGCGGCGGTCGCGGCCGCTCTTGGCGGTGCCTCCGGCGCTTTCGCCCTCGACGAGGTAAATCTCGCAACGCTCGGGATCTTTTTCCTGGCAGTCGGCGAGCTTGCCGGGCAGTCCGCCGGAATCGAGCGCGCCTTTGCGGCGGGTAAGGTCGCGGGCTTTGCGGGCGGCTTCGCGGGCGCGGTAGGCGTCGATCGCCTT
>JAFDVT010000457.1 GCA_018268875.1 Acidobacteriota bacterium | reverse complement strand
GGCGATCGTCGCAAAGTTGAAGGCGGCGGGGTTCAACTTGGGAGTAGCCTCGGGTCAACTGCTGACCGGAACGGTCACTGCGGCGAACCTCGAGAAGCTGGCCGCGATCACGGAGGTCCGAATCATCGGTCCAGCAGTCAGTTCGCTACGCTAACGATTCATACTCTCTCTGGAGCGGCCGTCCGGTCATTATCACCGGGCGGCCGTTTTCTTGCGTCAGTCAAGGCGCCACACGCGTCGAAGCGATTGAGAACATCCGCATCGCGATCCGGTTGTACATCGAAGCCTTGCAGGAAGACCATTTGGCAGTGCCCGAAGAAGGCTTCGACACTCTTCTGGTTGCGGTGTGAGCAAGCTACCGGCGATTTCAGGACAAGATTGCATTCGAGCTTTGGCACGGGTGGGCTCTTATCGAAAACGCCAGGAAAGCAGCCCTATCGGCAGGTCGTAGTTCCCGATCACCAGATAAAGGAATCGGCGCTCTCTGAGACCGACGCTGGTCGCCATGCGAGCGCCATCAACAAAGCAAAAGACCGGGCTCCACCGCGGGACCCGGCCTTTCGTCGTTCCATGAACTGTCGCTACTGCATCAAGGTCAACAGCAAGGCCTTCTGTGTATGCAGGCGATTTTCCGCCTGGTCGAACACCACCGACTGCTCGCTTTCCATGACCTCATCCGTCGTTTCCTGCTGACGCTTGGCCGGGAGGCAGTGCATAAACACCGCATTCTTCGCCGCCTGCGCCATCAGTTCCGAGTTCACCTGGTAGGCATGGAAAATCGCGCGGCGCTCGATCGCTTCCGCTTCCTGCCCCATGCTGGCCCACACGTCCGTGTACACCGCGTTCGCCCCGTCCACCGCCTCGTGCGGATCGTTCGTGATCACGATCTCCGCCTTCGGAGCCATGATGCGAGCCTCGGCCACCAGTTCCGCGTCCGGTTCATAGTTCTTGGGGCACGCCAAACGGAAATTCATCCCCAGCCGAACGCACGTATGCAGCAGCGAATGCGCGACGTTGTTGCCATCGCCGACAAACGCCAGCGTCAGCCCCTCGGTGTACCCGAAATGTTCGCGAATCGTCAGCGCGTCGGCCAGCGCCTGGCACGGGTGAAACTTGTCGCAAAGCGCGTTCACCACCGGCACGCTCGACCATTCGGCAAGCTCTGTAATCGTGCGATGCGTGAACACGCGCGCGACAATGCCTTGCACCCAGCGGTCCAGGTTGCGGGCGATGTCCTTCAGAGGCTCGCGTTCGCCGATCAGACCTGCGCTCGTCACCGAATCGCCGCCCAACTGCTTCATCGCAAGCTCAAAGGTCAAGCGCGTGCGAAGCGACGGCTTCTCAAACAGCAGCGCCGCATAGCGGCCGGACAAGGCAGTGGCAAAACGTCGCGGATTACGCTTCATTTCCGAAGCGAGATCGAGGAGATGCAGCAGTTCCTGCGTCGTGACATCGGTGTCGCGGGTAAAGTCGGAACATCCGAGCGAAACTGGATTGATCGGCATCTGAGCGACTGGCGCACTGGCCATGTTACGGCCACCTCCTGCAAAAGACGGAACTGCGCACGTCGCGAGTACGTGCGCAGTGAAAATTTATTCTCTGGACTGAATAATAATACATTCGCCGTCGGCGCGGCAACCAGAAAACTCCGTATTATTCGAGGGGCAGATCCACCGAATTGCTGGTGCGGCCGTTGACGCGCGCCGCGAGCGGCAGCAGGTTGCCTTCGACATCCTGCGGGACCCGGAAACGGGTGATCGCGAACCCGACCAGGCTGGGCGATGCGCCGGTGTAGTCGGGAACGATGAGGCGTTCGCCGCTATACAGATCAACATGGTCCACCACCAGGTTCGCGCCGCCGGTGACATGCGGGAACCCGTCCAGCACGAGCGACTCGTAGGGACCGAATCCAGTGCCGTACAAGGTCACCACTTCTCCACGGCGTGCGGGCGAGGCCGCGGTGATCGCCGAACCGTCCTCGTGCGTGGCCAAGGCAATCGGCTGATCGTCGCGCCGGAACAGACCCGGAGCGTTCCGCGCCACCGTGAACTTCCCGGCGACTTCCGGATTGTTGCCCCACTTCACACGCAGTTCGCGTTCGCCTTCGCCAACCGTCGACAGCAACTGCGCGCGAACCTCGGTGGGCGACACCGAAACGAGCGGCAAATAGCTGTCGCCAATGCGTACCGTGACGTCGCCAATCGCCTGTTGCAGCGGATTCGAACGTCCCGTTTCGTATTGCGCGGCGAGGCTTTCCCCTTGGATCGAAATCAGCGATCCGGGAGCAACCACCGCGTCCGGCGTTTCGCCCGCCGCGTTGCGGATGCCCGCCGGCGGTATGAACGGAACTTTGTCGAGCCTTGCGAGCACCGAGCGGGGCGCGTTCATCACCAGCGTGCCTTGATTGAAGGTGCCGGCCAGATCGCCTTCCCAGCGCTTGAACTTGAACCCATTGCGAACCTCGGCGCGAACGGTGACCGCCGCGTCGCTGGCATAAAACCCATCGCTCGCCGGGGGATCGAACGTGAAATTGACGCCGTTTGCCGGGTCGGAATTCGCCGACAGTTGATGCGCCATCCGGTACACGGCCTGGTACACCTGCCGGTCCCGATCAAACGTCACCAGACGTTCGGCGGGTTCGCCGTCGTTCCAGCCGACCAATTCATAACGGGAAACCGGAGTGAGCGAAATAGTCTTCGGCGCGGTGACCTTCACCTGCGCGCCCGGCGACTTGTCGAGCGTGCACGGCGTTGCGCAATCGGCCCCGTCCACCCGCAGCGACAGCCCCGGCGGATTCGAAATGATCACCAGTTGCGGCTGCGCTTCATACTCGGCGGTCAGCCGGATCGGCCCGTTCACCGTCAGCATTTGCCGCGCCTCGCCGCCGTTGGACCAGCGCTTGAAACGCCACACCCGGCCGTTCGAATCTTTTTGTTCCAAAGGCGCCGAAACCCAGTGCGTATGTCCCACGCCCCAGGCAAAGTTGTAATTCAAAAACAGCGTATCCCGGTCGTCGATGCTGAGTTTCAGGTTCGCCGGACTGGTCAGGAACGACGCGTTGTAGCCCTGGACGAACTTCGCCGTCAGGATGTCCCGTTTCGACAAATCGGTGGAGGCC
>JAFDVT010000456.1 GCA_018268875.1 Acidobacteriota bacterium | reverse complement strand
GCATTCTGCACAATCGTCACAGCGCCCGTGTGATGGATGAGCACCGCCACATCGGCCGGGTCCGATCCTTCGCCCCGCTCCCCCGACACCTGTTGGGCGATCTCCAGCAGTTCCTGCGCGCGTTCGTGAAAACGGCTCATACCCGCCTCATCGGCTAAAATCGCGCTTTGCTAATCTCAAGATATGGCCAATTCCAAGTCGCCGCAATCCGTTCGCCATTCGGTGACCGTCCCGGTTCCCGTGGCTCGTGAAGTGCGCCGTGTCGCACAGGAACGGCATATCACGGTGAGCCGCGCGCTTGCGGTGCTGGTGGAAAAAGGACTTCAAGCCGAAGCCGCCTCCGAAAAAAATTTGACGGAATGCTACGACCGATTCATGGCGGAAACGGACCCGGTACGCGAGGAAGAGGCCGGCAAGCAGATGATCCGGGCAATCTTTGGAGAAAACGCCATTGCCGAAGATTCGATTTGATGGCCTGCCGCAACCGGTCTGGCTTCATCTGATGCGACGTGCGAAAGAAAGGCGTATCTCTCGAGAAGACCTGGTTCGGCTGCAAAGATGGGCGCTATCGGAGCCTTTCGCGCCCGATGGCGACTGGTATAAAGACTTCGGCTCGTTCATCCTATGCGGAAGCGGTCCCTATCCCAAAACTGTGCTTGAGAAAGGCATGAAGCCTTTTGGCAACCCGATCGACTAGTCACGCCTGGCTCAATCCGCCGTCCACCGCCAGTATCTGCCCGGTGACGTAATTCGATGCCTTCAAGAAATACAGCACACCCTCGGCGATATCATCCGCGGTACCGACCCGTTCCGCAGGCGTCCGCCGAATCCACTCGCGTACCTCAGGCGTATCTTCCTCGCCAAACGGAATCACACCCGGAGCCACAGAATTCACCGTAATCTTCGGCGCGAACGCCTTTGCCAGCGCCCGAGTCATGTGAATCACCCCAGCCTTCGACGCGCAGTAGTGCGCATGATCGGCCCAGGGACGAATCCCGCCCAGCGAACTGATGTTCACGATTCGCCCGTCCACATCCGGACTCTCGAGCATCCGCTTCGCCCCCTGCTGGCAGCAAAAAAACACCGCCTTCAGGTTGACGCTATGGATGTAGTCCCAATCGCGTTCCGTGACGTCCAGCGGGTCGAACCTCGTGAACCTCGCCGCGTTGTTCACCAACCCGTCCAGGCGCCCGCACTCCGCCTTCACACGCGCGAACAGCCTCTCGATCTCCGCTACACTCTCCAGGTTGGCCCGAAAGATCGGTGCGCCGCCGCAAAGCTCGGAAACCTCGCGAGCTTCGTCTTCGGACCCACCGTAGTGAATGGCAACGGTCGCACCTTCGCGTGCCAGACGGATGGCAATGCCCCGCCCGACGCGCTTCGCAGCGCCCGTAACCAAAACGACTTTTTTGTGCAGCGTGCTCAAGGCAGGAACGGGTAATAACCCTTACGGGCGCGAACCACGGCGTTCGGCAGGTTGACCTTCACTTCAATCCGCCGGAACTCCCGCTCCGCCCCGCGAATGTCGACGTCCGGGATGTACCGCAAAATGTACTGCGTCGTAATCTCGCCGGTAACCGCGGCAATCGACTTGAAGATCCCGTTCGCAATCGCCGCCGCATAACCGCCGGTGCCGACCTTCAGCGCGTAGTTCCCTTCGTCGGATGGCGTCGACAGGTATCCCGAGACATCCTTGTACGTGCCCTGCAGCGGATACTCCAGGCGTCCGCCGGTTTCCTCGGTGAGGCGCTTCAGGATCGAATCGCCCTCGTTCACGAACCCGAATCCGGTGGTCGAAACCGCGTAAATCGTCACCAGGTTGCGCTGCGCCAACTCGATCACCTGCTCGATCGTGTGCTTGGACGCGTTGTCATGTCCATCGCCCACAATCACAATGACGCGGCGAGGCTCAATCGGTTCGCCCTTCACCAGATCGCGCGACGTACAGGCCATGTAAATGGCATCGAACAGCGCCGCGCCGCCGCCGGGCTTCATCTTGCGAACCTTCACCAGCAGCTTTTCCGGGTCGTGCGTCGTGTTCTGCTTGAGCTCCGCTTCGTTCGCGTACCCGACCAGGTAACCCGAGTACCGCTTGTCGCCAGGCATCAGCGTCGTAATCAGGTCGAGCGAGGCTTCCTGGTACGTCTTCCATTGCAGCGACACCGCGTTGCTCTGATCGAGCAGGAACCCGACCACCACAGGCTGGCTGCGTTCCCTCGAGAAGAACCGCATCTTCTGCGGCTTGCCTTCGTCGAGGATCTGAAAGTCTTCCTGGGTCAGGTCGCCTACGAACTTGCCCTTCGAATCCGTCACCGTGACGGGCACAATCACTTCCTGCACCTGCACCCGGATGGGAACCGGCTCCTGCCCCTGTGAGGAGGGCGGCGCCGTCGCAGGTTGCTGGCCCATCGCCAGCGTTCCAGTCATCGCCAACGCGAAAGTGACAAACCGCTTCATTCTGCCCCTTATTGTAGCCGTCTACTTCGCCGGGAATTCAATCTCCAGAATCCGCTCGGTCTTCGCCTCCGGATTCACGGCCTTCAACACGAACGTCTTGCTGCCCGCCAGCGTCACTTTTTTCGTACCGTCCGGCTCCACCTTGCCGATATCCGGCTCGATCGTAACCTCATCGGCATGTTGCGTGGACCAGCTCAGCTCCACTTCCCAGGTGCCCGCTTTTTTATCTTCGGTCTGCCCGATCACGCGGAACTCCGGAATCACCGGCGCCGGCTTCGTAGTCGCCGGCTTTGAACTCAGCGCCACATAGACGAACGCCAACAGCAGCGGAATGCCCACCATCAGCGAAATCCGGTTCATCGTCCATTTTGATTTCTGCGCCATAATTCCCTACTTTGCCTTCTTCAACGCCGCCGAGTCCAGAACCCACTTCCGCAGCGTCAGGTACGCGGCATCGTTCGGACGGTACCGCACGCCGCCCTGATGGCCGTCTTCCTTGCCGCTCTGTACGTTCAACGGCTTCCGCAGCAGCTTACTGGTTTCGACGTCCGCTTCGTTCACGCGTTCCAGCAGCTTCTGGTAATTCATATACAACCCGGCCGCTTTCACATATCCCCGGTCATCCGCGTTCGTCAATTCCAACGACGGTACGCGCCCCGGCACGCCATGGCATCCCAAGCACGCCGTCTGATCGTCGCGATTCGGCCGCACCAGTTCCGGCGCCACTTTATCGCGGAAGAACTCCCAGTTCGCCTTCCACTCCGGCGACATCTTCGTCACCTCCACCGGGTCCGGCTCATAGTACTGCGGCATCGCCTTCTTCAGCGCCGGCTCGATCTTCGGATGCTTGCGAATATTCACGTCACCGGCCAGATCCAAAGCCTTGCCCCGCAAACGCCCGTCCACCGGCTCCGTGATCGCCTTGACGTACAAATCGACAAGAGGCGTATCGTTCACGCCCTGCTCCAGCGTCCACTTGATGCCAGGCAGCCAATACATCTCATCCATCTGCGTCTTGAACTGCCGCGGAATCAGCTTCACCGCGTACGGCGTCTGCAAATCCGGGTTCCCGTGCAGAATCCCGCTTAGCGCCCGCGCGACGTACCAGTCCTTGCTGTCCTTGTCCATCTGCTTCAGCGGCCGCGTATTCTCTTCGAGCTTCCCTTGCGCCTCCGTGAACGACGGCATGATCAGCTTGTAGAAAATCCCCAGCTGTTCATCGGACTTCGGCATATTCCACCGCGACCTCGTGAACAGCTTCACCAACGGCCCGGCCAGTTCCGCGCGCCGCTCTTCTTCGGAAGCCCCGCGATAGAACTGTTCCATGAGCGGCTCCACAAACTCCTGCGCCGCGTTCAGCGTGATGATCCGAGGATCGGAAATCGACGTCGCCGCAATGGTACGCAGATTCTCCGGACCGCTCGCCGAATAATCGAGCAGCTTCTTCTGCAGCGGATCGAACACGATGTTCGCCGCGGACTCCACTGCCAACCGCAGCTTATCGTCGTTCTTCGCCTTCTCCACCTGCTTCCAGTACGTCAGCACGGCCTTGCCCATCATGTCCGAAGCGCCCGGCGT
>JAFDVT010000455.1 GCA_018268875.1 Acidobacteriota bacterium | reverse complement strand
GCAGGTGAGCGGCGCCTGGGTGGCCGAACACGCGCCTTGCGACGGCAACTGGTCGATGCCGACGTTGATGATGCCGGGCAGGTTGTAGGCCAGCAGGTTTTCACCGCCGAGGCGGTTGAAGTGAATGTAGCTGGTGCCGAAACCGCTGCGTAGAACGGTCTTTGGCGTCAGGTTGTAGGCGAGACCGACGCGCGGCGCAAAGTTGTTGCGATCGGGCCGGATCAGCGAACGCTCGTAAATGGAGCCGCTTTTCTTGGCCGCGATCAGCGTGCGCGTGGCCGGGTCGAAGTTCGACAGGATGCCGTCGCGTTCCCACTGCGGCGTCGCGAACTCGTAGCGCAGACCCAGGTTCAGGGTGAGCTTCTGGTTCACCTTGAAGTCGTCTTGCAGGTAGCCGAAGTACATGCGCTGCTGGTAATTCACGATGACGGCGTTGTTCAGGTTGTAGCGGCTGCGCAGGCCGAACATGAAGTCGGCGAGGTTGTACAGATTGTTCGACGATGAGGTTCCGACGGGGACGGTGAAGCGGCCGCCGTAGGTGTCCTGCCCGTACTTGGGGTTGAAATCGTCAATCGCGGTGTCCAGACGCTGGTACTCAAAGCCCGCCTTCAGACTGTGGCGGCCCTGCAGGCGCGTCACGTTGAACTTGGGATTGATCATGTACGGATTCTGGAATTGGGGGTTGGAGCTCTGCTGGCCGAATTGCGTGTAGCCGCTGACCGACTGCGCATACAAGCCGCCGGCAAAGCGCGGATCTTCGGGCAGGCCAGTGATGCCGTAGGTGACCGAGGCCGGAGGCTGGCCGATGAATACGGGGGACTTGCCGCCTTCGGTCTGCGATACGCCGAGGCGGGCTTCCGCCACCGTGCGCGGCGACAGAACGTAGGTCGCGCCGAACGCCACCTGGTAGTTCAGCACGCGAACATTGCCGTTCGCGTTGCCGCCCGAAGGACCGGGAATGGCCGGCGGTTCAAAGTTGTTCATCAGGCGATGGCTGTAACGGCCGAAGAGGTTCAGCTTCTGGTTGACGTAGTAATCGACGCGGATGTCGCCCTTGTCCTGCTGGTCCGTCTGGCGGGGCAGCGATTCAAAGTTGTTGGCGGTGCCGGCGCGGTTGGGCGCGGGCAGTTCGCTCAGAACCTTGCGGGCAAACGGGGTGATGTCGGTGGCCGGGATGATGCCGTTGGCGTACGTAACGCCGGTGAGCGGGTTGTAAATCGGTACGCCGAGGTTGCCGTTGCGCTGGTCGAGCGTGGGCAGCGTCGAAAGGTTCAACGCGGTGCGCACGCGGCGGTAGCCTTCATAGTCGGCAAAGAAGAACAGCTTGTCCCGCTTGATGGGTCCGCCGATGGCCGCGCCGAACTGGTTCTGGATCAGGGTCGGCTTGCGGTTCTCGCGAGGCTTGAAGAAGCCGACGGCGTTCAGTTGGGTGTTGCGAAGGAAGTCCCAGGCGGCGCCGTGAAAGGCGTTGGTGCCGCTCTTGACGGTCGCGTTGATGACGCCGCCGCCGGCGCGGCCGAATTCCGCGCTGAAGTTGGTCGTCTCGATGCGGAATTCCTGCACCGCGTCGGGAGACAACTGCACGATCTGGTTCGAAAAGCCCTGGTTCGACGTGCCGTAGGCGTTGTTGTCGACGCCGTCCACAATAAAGTTGTTGAGCGAACTGCGCATGCCGTTGATGTTGAACGAAGCATCGCGCAGCGCGCCGCCGTCGGGAGTGACGTTCAAGGTCGAGCGGCGAACGCCAGGAGCAAGCAGCGCAAGGTCGGCATAGGCTCGGCCGTTCAGCGGCAGGTTGACGATCTGCGCGGACTGCATCGCATGGCCGCGGGAGCTGGTGTCGGTTTCGAGGCGCTGCGCCTCGGCGGTGACCGAAACGGATTCGGAAACACTGGAAACCTGCAGCGTCACGTCCACGCGCTGGCGGGTGCCGACGGTGACGGTGAACTGCGAAACTTTGGCGGTGGTAAAGCCGGATTTGGCGACCGTGAGCGTATATTCGCCAGGACGCACGTTGGGAATCTGGTAGTTGCCGTCGGCATCGGATTCCTGGGTTACGGCGATGGCCGTACCGACGCTGGTGAGAGTGAGCGTTGCGCCCGAAACCGAAGCCTGCGCCGCATCGCGCACGGTTCCAAGGACAGTAGCACTATCGAACTGCGCGTTGGCGATCCCCGCTACCAAGCCGAGGATCGCTACATATTTTAGCGAGTGAAGCATATAAGGGTATTTGTACTCTGTCACTTTAGCAATCTGTTGTCAACATTCTGTTACAACGCGAAAACAAGCGTGTTTGATACCGTAAAAGCCGCATGTCCACGCTGCTGCGGTACCTCAAACCGTACTGGATGCTGGTGACGGCGGCGCTGGTTCTGGCCGCGATCAACCAGGTGTTTTCGCTGCTCGATCCGCTGATTTTTCGGCACATCATCGACGGCTACGCGACCCGGCATCAGGAATACACCACCGACCAGTTTCTGCGGGGCGTGAGTTGGCTGCTGGCCGCCGCCGTGGGCGTGGCGTTTGTGTCGCGGGTGGCCAAGAACATCCAGGATTACGTCATCAACCGCATCACCCAGCAGGTGGGCGCGCAGATGTACGCCGATGGCGTTCGCCATTCGCTGCAACTGCCGTACCAGGTATTTGAGGATCAGCGGAGCGGCGAAACACTGGGCAAGCTGCAAAAGGTTCGCACGGACGTCGAGAAATTTATCCAGGCGGCCATCAATATGATGTTCACCACCCTGGTCGGCGTGGTGTTCGTGATGATTTACGCGTACTCGGCGCACTGGTCGATCGCGCCGGCGTTCTTTGCCACCATTCCGGTGCTGGGCGTCATCAGTTCCGTACTGAGCCGCAGGATCAAGAAGATTCAGGCGCGCATCGTGAAGGAAACCACGGCGCTGGCCGGGTCCACCACGGAGTCGCTACGCAACATCGAACTGGTGAAGAGCCTGGGTCTGGCGGATCAGGAGATCGCGCGGCTCAACGCCACGACACAGGACATCCTGAAACTGGAACTGGAGAAGGTTCGCTACTTGCGCAGCCTCAGCTTCATCCAAGGCACGACCGTGAACCTGATCCGAACGTCGATCCTGTTCCT
>JAFDVT010000454.1 GCA_018268875.1 Acidobacteriota bacterium | reverse complement strand
TGGCCCACACCATCCGCATACAACATCAGCCCGCGACTTTCTGCACGTCCTTTTCGATATACAGGAAAATCGCAATCAGCAGGAAGATCGCCGCCAGCACATACACGCCGGACGCAAGCGCGATCGCAGGACCGAGTCCCGCGCCAGACGCTACCCATCCGATGACAATCGGCGCCGTACCGCCGCCCGCGAGCCAACCCATCATATTCATCGTGCCGACCGCCGTCCCACGAGCTTCGGGACGGATCACGTCAAACAGCGACGCCCAGATGTTGGCGTCATACAGGCCTTTGAACAGACCCCAAAACGTCAGCGCCACGATCAGCACCGTTACCGATTGCGACATCCCGCAGAGCGCCACAAACGGCGCGCCGCACAGCACGCCCAAACATTGCACGCCGGCGCGGCCCCGCGGTGACTTGCTGCGCCACCAGTCCGCCAGGTACCCGCCCAGTGCCGAACCGGCCATCGACGCGAGTTGGACATAGAGCGTCGCCGTGAGTCCCGCGGCCGAAAGACTGAGGCCGAAGCGGTCGCCAATGAACTTCGGCATCCAGGTCAGCAACACGACGGCGACGAAGTTCGAGCACAGGAACGCGCCCATCAACAGTAGCGCGGTCGGAGTTCGCCGCAACACGCCCAGGAACTCGCTCATGCTGATCGGCTTCACCTTGTCGTCGCGAACATCGGCCTGCCCGCGCACCGGCTCTTTTAGAAAGAAGTAGAGCAGCAAACCCAACACCATGCCGAGTCCGCCAAACACGATGAACGACCATCGCCAGCCGTGCTTTTCTGCCAAAAGCGCCGCAAAATAGCCGCCGGCGATGGTGCCGACGTACACGCTGGTCTGATGAAAGCCCATCGCGCGGGACCGTGTCGCTTTGCCGTGATAGTCGCTAATCATCGACATGGACGCCGGGAAGTACATGGTTTCGCCAAGGCCTTCGGCAGCGCGGAACATCACGAGTTGGGGAAACGTACGAGCGGTGGCGGTGGCGGCACAGATAAAGCTCCACACCTGCAACCCGGTGAGGATCGCGGTTTTGCGCTTCATGCGGTCGACGGCCATCCCGGCCAGCGGACCCGACAATCCATACGCCCAGGCGAACGACGATCCTAGCAGCCCCAATTCGACGGTGGAAAGACCGAACTCTTTCTCAAGCACCGAGAACACGGAAAAGATCGCCTGGCGATCGGCATAGTTAAAGCAGGAAATGGCCCACAGCATCAGGACCACAAGCCACGGGTAGCGGGAGGAAGAGGCGGGAACGGTCATTCGGAACGATGAATTCGGAAGGAACCAACGTATCACGATGCAAACAGAAAAACAGCAACACGAGCTTAAAGGATCTTGGCGCCCTTCGAAAGATTATGTCGCGCACAGAGCAATTGAACATTCGCCGCGGTGAGGGACGTTCCACCGAGCGAATACGGAAGATCGTGGTCGAAATGCAATTCGTCGGACGAACCGCACGCAACGCATCGACCTTGGTCGCGCTTCCAAACCTCCAACTTCACTGCGGACGGAATGATTCGCCGATGTGGTTGTTGTGAAGCCACAGCATGGCCGGAACCATCACCACTTTCGTCTTCATTGTCGACTTCGAGGCGAAATTTGAAAACAGATCGATCACCCGAAGTTTCCGTCCAGGCGTCAACCAGACGAAAAACCCCATTGTAGGACTAAATCCCGGTATAGATCTTTTCGTAGACCCGCACTCGCTCGGCGGGCCGCTTCCCTTGTCGATAGTCCTTAGCGGCCGCCTCAAACCGGCCGTTCTGCGTCAACTTGCCCGTAGGCGTCGAGCGAGGTTGATCCGCTGTCTTTGGATCGACGGAAGGATCGGATCGCGGGACATCATGTCCCTCATAGACCAAAACTCTCCCATCTTCCTCGAGCCTGTCCGCGTAAGGAGCATTCTTTCGCGTCGACATCAGAATGACCGAATGCGTGCGCCCAAGTTGAAAATTCATTCCACGCTGTAGGCTTGTACCCTCGCGCTGGCACATTTCAACGTAACTAATAATGGAATCGTTGACGTCCGCCATCGACTACAGCCGCTCCGGAACCTCGAACCGCCCGCTGGCCTTCGAGCGGAACGCCGCCTCCAACGCCGCGGTATTCCCGAAGGACTCCTCGAGCGAGTTCACTAGCGGACCTTCGCCCTGCGCCGCCAGCGAGAACGAATCCGCCTGCAGGGTGTACTGATCGCAGGGCACCACCACTTCCGAGGTCACGCCCGCGCCGCGCAGGTCCGAACCGTTGTCCAGGTAAATCCGCATGGCCTCACCCGGGATCGCGTTGAACGGTACTTCCACCTCGATGCGGCCCTTCGTGCCGAACACTTGCACGCGCTGGTACGGAACCATTTGCGTACCCACGACGAACACCGATTGCCCCTGGTCGAATTGCAGGATCCCTGACGCGATGCGGTCCACTTGAAACTGAGGGTCCGGGGAAAATGCCGCCGTCACCGCGCGAGGTTCGGCCGCGAACAGCAACCGCGAGACGTTCACCGCGTAACAGCCGATGTCCCACATCCCGCCGCCGCCGTAGTCGGCGATGTTCCGCACGTTTTCCGGGTTCGCGTTGTAGTAGCTGAAGCACGTCGACACCGCGCGCAATTCGCCAATCGAGCCGCCACGCACCAGCTCCGAAACACGCTGCCATTGCGGATGGAACCGGATCATGAACGCTTCGGCCACCGCTACTTTGTACTTGTTCTTGGCTTCGATCAACGCGCGCAGATCGGCAGTGGTCGCGCTGATCGGCTTCTCGCACAGCACGTGCTTGCCGGCCTCCGCCGCGCGGATCGACCAGGCGACATGCAGATGATTCGGCAGCGGGTTGTAGATGACGTCGATCTCCGGGTCGGCCAGCAGCTCCTCATAGGAGCCATACGACTTCGGGATCTCGAGCGTCGCCGCCGCTTCTTTGGCGCGAGCCGCGTCGCGAGACGCAATGGCCACCAGTTCCGAATGCTCGCAACCTCGCATCGCGGGTACGATCTTGCGGACGGCGAAGTTGGACACCCCAAGGATGCCCCAGCGAAGTTTGCGGCTGCTCATATCGAACTATTATGGAACGGCCGTCTGATACGCGGCAGGATTTCCTTCGGCCTGGAAGACTCCGGAAATCGGTACGGCCGCCGCGTCGAACTGCGTCATCGG
>JAFDVT010000453.1 GCA_018268875.1 Acidobacteriota bacterium | reverse complement strand
TGCGCGATCGAATCCAATCGAATCAACCCCAGCTTCGCCGACGGCACCAGCAACCGGCTCAACGCCTGTGGATCGTCGCGCTGCCCCGGCAACAACCGCATCGTTACCGGATACTGTTCGTTGTTTTCCTTGTACGTCGACAATTGATCTTCGCCCGACATCAGCAGGCGAACCGCGCTTGCGACGTCCGACACCCGAACGCCCAGGTCCGACGCCAGCGGCCGGTCAATCCGAACCTGCAGTTACGGATTGTTCAAATTCAGATTCGCCTTCACATCCGCCAGGCGAGGATCCGCCATCATCTTCTGGCTCGCCTCTTTCGCGATGTCCACCATCTTGCGAATGTCCGGCCCCAGCAACTGCGCGCGAATCGGCGCAAACGTATCGCGCCCGCCCAGTATGTTCGGGAACGTGATGCGAGGCCGCGCCCACGCGTATTCCTTCGCCACTTCGCGAACCTTCTGTCCCATCGCGCCAATCTCCGCGCGCTGGTTCGGCGGATCCAGAAGGATCGTCACAAACGACCCGTTGACGCGCTCGTTAAACGTATTCGACCCCGGCACAATCGCGCGAACGCCAGGGATCTTCTCGATCTTGCGCGACAGTTCCATCGTCGTCTTCTCGGTCAGATCGAGCGACGAACCTTCCGGCAATTCCAGCCACATCCCAAGCTCGCTTTGATCTTCCTGCGGCATCCAGTCGCGGCCGACATACTTGTTCGCCCAGTACGTCGACGCGAACACGCCCACCGCCAGCAGCATGATCGCCCAGCGGTGATGCAACGACCAGTCAAGCGTCCCCAAATACACGCGATCCAGCCAGCTTGCATGATGCGAATGCTGCCCATGCCCACTCGACTTGTCGCCCGGCGCCTTCTTATGCCGCTTCAACATGCGCGAGGCCAGTGACGGCGTCAACGTAAACGCCACCAGCATCGACACCATGATCGACATCGCCATCGTCCAGCCGAACTGGTTCATGAACCGCTTCGCATACCCGGTCATGAACGCGATCGGGACAAAGATGATCACCAGCGAAATCGTTGTCGCCAACACCGCCAGCGAAATTTCCTTGGTCGCCTCAATCGCCGCCGTAAACGGATCGACATCGTGTTCTTCCAGATACCGCACGATGTTTTCGAGCACGATGATCGCATCGTCGATCACGATGCCCACCGCCAGCGTCAGCCCCAGCAGCGTCATCGAGTTCAGCGAGTAATCCATCGCCCGCATCAGGGTGAACGTCGTCACGATCGACGTCGGAATCGCAATCGACGAAATCAGCACCGTACGCCAGTCGCGAATGAACAGGAACACGATGATCGACGCCAGCAGGCTGCCCAAAAGCAGATGCTCTTCCAGCGCCTCGACAGAGGCCTTGATGTACGTCGCCTGCTCTTTGATGACGTCGATCTTGACGCCCGGCGGCAACTGCGGCGCGATGCTCGCCAGCCGCTTTTGTATGCCTTCCACCACGCTCACCGTGTTCGTGCCGATCTGCCGCCGAACCTCAATCAACACCGCCGGCTTGTTCTGGTAATACGCAAACGACCGCCGTTCCGCCATCCCATCTTCCGCGTGACCCACATCGCGCAACCGCACCGGAGCCCCGCCAATATTTTTGATGATGATGTTGTCGAAGTCCTTCACCTGGTCGACACGCCCCATCGTGCGCACGCCCATTTCCGAAGGACCACGAATAATACGGCCGCCCGGCGCCTCGATGTTTTCGGACATGATCGCCGCCTGCACATCCTGAGCGGTCAAACTGTAACCGTTCATTTTGTTCAGGTCCATCATCAGGTTGATCTGCCGCAGACGGCCGCCGATCAGGTCCACGCCGCCCACGCCGTCCACGGTTTCCAGCGCGCGCCGCACCGTTTTATCGGCCAATTCCGTCAACTCGCGAACCGGCCTGTCGCCGTTGATCGCCAGCGTGATGATCGCTTCGCTATCGGGATCCTGCTTCGCCACCGTCGGCGGCAGTACGTTCGGCGGCAGCTTGCGCATCGCAGCCGACACCTTTTCGCGTACGTCTTCCGATGCCTCGCCGATGTCGCGCTCCATCACAAACGTGATGAAGATGTTCGCGCTTCCCTCGTTGATCATGGACCGCATCTCGTCGATCCCGCTGATCGCCGCAATGCTTTCTTCCAGTGGCAGCACCACCTGCGACACGATTTCTTCCGGACTCGCGCCCGGCAGCCTCACCCGCACATACACCGACGCCGGATCGGACCGCGGAAACAAATCAACGCCCAGATCGATAAAACTGAAAACGCCCATCACCACCAGGAACATGATGAGCATGAACGCAAACACCGGCCGCTGTACGCAGATTTCTGTGAGCTTCATAGGAAAGAGGTCCGAACCAGTAAAAGATGATTGTACAAGGGCAACAAGTTACAGCGGAGGCGCAGGTAAAGGCCCCCGCGCCTGCTCCAATTGCTCGCCCAGCGTCAGCAGCAATTCTTCCTGATACGGCCGCCCCACCAGTTGGACGCCCACCGGCAACCCGTCCGGCGAAATCGCCATCGGCACTGTCAGCGCCGGGAATCCCATGATGTTCACCAGCGTCGCCGGCATCATCGCCCCAAACAACCCGATCTCTTTCCCCACCGTCTGCCAGCGCCGCGTTCGATGCGGAAACGCCGTCACTCCGCACACCGGCGTCAACAGTATCGGCACCGTCCGCATCTGTTCCAGCAATTTCCGTCGAACCCGGTCCCGTTCCCCCAGCATTTCCACCACTCGCAACGCCGAGGGCTCCGCCGTACCAGCGATCGTCGACAGGAACTC
>JAFDVT010000452.1 GCA_018268875.1 Acidobacteriota bacterium | reverse complement strand
GCCGGCGGCAGAGGGTCGCCGACGTAGCCGCAACCGGAAATTGCCAAAATGGCCAGGAAAACGACGGGAAATCTCACAGAATGTACTTGCTCAGGTCCTGGTCCTTGATGATGGGCGCCAATTGCTTCTTCACATACGCCGCATCGATCTTCACCGTCTTCTTTTTGAGGTCGGGCCCTTCGAAAGAAATTTCTTCCAGGACTTTTTCCATGATCGTGTGCAGGCGGCGCGCGCCAATATTTTCGTGGCTTTGATTCAACTGCGCTGCGATGCGCGCCATCTCGGCCAGGGCGTCGTCGGTGAAGGTCATCTTGATGCCTTCGGTGTCCATCAGCGCGACATACTGCGTCACCAGCGCGCTTTTGGGCTCCTTCATGATGCGGATGAAGTCCGCCTCGGTCAGGGCTTTCAACTCGACGCGAATGGGAAAGCGACCCTGCAATTCGGGAATGAGGTCGCTGGGCTTTGAGACATGGAACGCCCCGGCGGCGATGAACAGGATGTGATCGGTGCGAACAAAGCCGTAACGCGTGTTGACGGTGGTTCCTTCGACAATCGGAAGAATGTCGCGCTGCACGCCTTCGCGGCTGACGTCCGGTCCGCTACCGCCTTCGCGGCCGGCGATCTTGTCGATTTCGTCCAGAAAGATGATGCCGTTGCGTTCCACGCGTTCAAGCGCCACGCGCGTGACATGATCCATGTCGACCAGCTTCTGTTCTTCTTCCTGGATCAGATAGTCGAGCGCATCGGCGACGCGCATTTTTTTGCGCTTAGACCGGCCGCCGAACAACGCGGGCAACATTTCCTTGAAGCCGGAATCCATGTCGTCCATGTTGTTGCCACCCGCGAAATTTGCAGTGATTTCAAACGCGGGCGTACGATCCTTGACGTCGATGTCCACCATGCGGTCGTCGAGTTTGCCCGCGCGCAAACGTTCGCGAAGCTTGTCGCGAGTGCGTTCGTTCGACTCGCTGGCTTCAGGCGTCGCCGGCATCAGGAGGTCCATCAGACGGTCCTCGGCGGCCTTTTCGGCGCGCTCGGCGACTTCGTCCAGGCGCTCTTCGCGAACCATTTCGATGGCGATTTCCACCAGGTCGCGAATCATGGATTCGACGTCGCGGCCGACGTAGCCGACCTCGGTGAACTTGCTGGCTTCCACCTTTAAGAACGGCGAATTGGCGAGCTTGGCCAGACGGCGGGCAAGTTCGGTTTTTCCCACGCCGGTGGGCCCGATCATGAGGATGTTTTTTGGCATCACATCCTCGGCCAATTCGGGTTCGAGCTTCTGGCGCCGTACGCGGTTGCGTAAAGACACAGCGATGGCGCGCTTGGCGTCCGCCTGTCCAATCACGTGCTTGTCCAGTTCGCGAACCACCTCGCGCGGGGTGAGCTCATCGAGCAACGGACGGTCGTCATTGGCCTGCGCGGGCAGGTAAATTACCATATCGGGATCAGCTTTTAGGGTACCAACCAGCGGCGAAGGCCGTCGCGAACAAAATCGTCGTCCACCAGGTGCGGATAGGCCTGGCTGACGCGTGTGATTTCGTCCGCCTGCCCGGGCGACAGCTTTTCGTTGGGGTCCAGGCAGCGGATTCCTTCCAGCAATCCCTGCCGCCGCAGAACCTCGTGAATGCCCGCGATACAGCCGTGAAAGTTGTGTTTGACGTCGAAAATCGCGGCATTCATGTCCGTGACCTCTTCGGCGATCGTCAACAGTTCGGCGCTGATTTCGCCCGTTTTGATGCGATGGAAAAGCTTCACGGACGCATGCGTCCAACACGCGTAATGGCCGAGCAGGCCGCCTTTGATGCGCAGTTTCGCGCCGTCGAGATGGAACTCGGTCATCAGGTCCAGCACGATGTGATCGTCGTTGCCGGTGTACAGCGTGATTTCGCCGGCACGCCCGGAAAGAGCGACGCCGCGCAGCACGTCGAGCGTCTGATAACGATTGAAAGGCGCCATTTTGATGGCGATGACGGACTTGAGTTCGCAAAAGCGGCGCCAAAAGTCGACGCCGAGCAAACGTCCACCAACTGCGGGCTGCAGATAAAAACCAAACAGCGGCAACACCTCGCCGACCTTGGCCGCGTGTGCGATCATCTCGTCGTCGGTGCCTTCGCGGAACGCCGATAGCGACAGCAATCCGGCGTGATAGCCGAGGCCAGCCGCGGTTTCCGCCTCGCGCACGGCCTGTTCGGTGCGACCCACAATGCCGGCGACACGAATCGAAGTTTCCGGCATTTCGTTGACCGCGAGTTCGAGAACTGTCTTATAAAGACCGGCCTCGCGAATCGGGAACTGCGTGGTGTGGACGCCGACAGCGATGCCTCCGGAGCCTGCGTCCAGGTAGTAGCGCGTGAGCGCGCGCTGGCGGCGAACATCGAGTTCGCCGTTGTCATTCAGAGCCAATGGATGCGCGGGGATCACAGTGCCCGCGCGCAACGTATCGAGCCAGGCGGGCATCGTTAATAGCTCCCCGTGCGAACTTCGAAGTGCGTCGGCTTGTTCAACGTCGCGCCGCCCTGCTGCAGCCATTCGGCGATCCAATCCATCATCTGCGGCACGCTTACTTTGGGTTCGCCGAACAACCTCGCGCTTTCCGCGGCGTTGTTGAGCAGAGCCGTAGGCGCTTCCTCGCCGATGAACTGCGGCGTTCGTCCAAAGCGCTTGCCGAACTCGCCAGCGACGTCGCGTACGCGAAGCGTCTCGAGTCCGGTCATGTTCAAAATGCGCGCTTGCGGCGTGCTGCAGGCGGCAAACGCGCGAAGACAGATGGAGTTCGCGTCGCCCTGCCAGATGCAGTTGAAATAGCCCATCGTCAGGTCGATCGATTCATTGGACAGCACTTTGCTCGCGATGTCCACCAACGTGCCGTAACGCTGTTCGACCGCGTAATTGAGGCGCAGGATCGCGACCGGTGTACCTCGCTCGGCGGCGAAGTATTCGAAGATGCGTTCGCGCGCCAGTGCGGACCACGCGTACTCGCCGATCGGCGACGGCTTGGTTTCCTCCGTCGCGCCGCCCGATGCGACGGGCACGAACGGATAGACGTTGCCCGTCGAAAGCGCAACGATGTTCGAACGCACATAGCGTTCCGCGACCACGGCGGGCACGATCGCATTCGCGCCCCACGTCAAATGTTCCGCGCCGGTGGAGCCGAACTTGCGGCCCACCAGGTACAGAACGTTTGCCGCGTCGGGCAGCGCGTCTACCTGCGCGCGGTCGCTGAGGTCCGCGCGGATGACGGTGGCGCCGTCGATGAAGTTGCCGTGCCTCGCCACCGCGTAAATCTTGCGATTGGGATCGCGATTGGCCTGCACGGCGCGCGCGACCAATGTTGGTCCCATCTTGCCGCCAGCGCCAAGCAGGATCAGGTCG
>JAFDVT010000451.1 GCA_018268875.1 Acidobacteriota bacterium | reverse complement strand
GTTCACAAGCCGTTCGACGACTGCCTCCTGTTGCGCGATGTTGGCCTTTGCCAGCGCGACACGCGCGATGAAGTCGCCGTTGTCGAGTTCCGCGACAACTTGCCCGGCTCGTACGCGATCGCCTTCTTCTACGGCGACTCGTTTCAGGCGTCCATCGAGTTCCGAACCGATGCGGATCTCTTCGGAGGCCGGTTCGACGCGGCCCGCGCCGGCGATAGCGGATCGCGCGGCGGCCGCCGGTTGTGGTTGCGTGTTGTCCGCCTTGGCGACCTCTGGTTTGGAGCGAACCAGGAACCAGGCGGCGCCAGCGCCGACGATGAGGATGAGATACAGGATGGTCGAACGTTTCATGGTGTCAGGCGGCCTCCGGCAGATCGGTCATTCTTCCGTCCGTGATGTGGACGATACGGTCGCCATAGTGCAGGACACGGGCGTCGTGGGTGACGATGACGACGGCACGCTGTTCCTGGCGGGCGAGGTTCGAAAGCAGGTCCATTACAATTTGCCCACTGGTGGAATCGAGCGCCGCGGTGGGTTCGTCGGCGAGGATGATGGGCGGGTTGCCAGCCAGTGCGCGGGCGATGGCGACGCGCTGCTTCTGGCCTCCGCTCAGGTTCGCGGGGTAGGCATGGAGCTTGTCGCCCAAGCCCACGGCTTCGAGGAGTTGGCGCGCGCGGCCTTTGGGGATCGAACGCCCCCGCAGTTCAATGGCGATCTCGACATTTTCAAGCGTGGTCAAGGCTGGAAACAGATTGAAGCCTTGGAAGATAAAGCCGATGTTGTCGAGCCGGACTTTGGGGAGGCGGGTTTCGTTGAGGTTCGAGATCTCGATGCCGTTCACTTTGACGCTGCCGCTGGTGGGACGCAGGATGCCCCCCATCACCGATAGCAACGTGGTTTTGCCGGAACCCGAGGGTCCGAGCAGCATCATCGTTTCACCTTGCCGTACATCGAGCGAGACGCCGTCGAGCGCCTTCACGGCCGTCGAACCTTCGCCGTACACCTTGGATAGATTCCGAATTTCGATCCGATTTTGCATGTCGTTCTTCCTAGCCTTTGAACACCAGCGCGGGGTCGATCGTGGTTGCTTTGCGAATGGAGATCACCGACGCCCCGATACACATCAGGGCGGCAAGCACCAGAGTTCCCAGGGCCATTTCCGGCGGCAGCAGGATGGCGGCGTTACCCGTTTCGCTTCCCTTGGCGACGAGGTAGCCGGCGCCGATCGCCAGAACATAGCCGAAGCCCGCGCTGATGAGCGCCTGCTGGATGATCACTTTGTAGACATAGCCGTTGCCCGCTCCCATGGCCTTGAGCGTGCCGAATTCGCGGATGTGATCGACGGTAGACGCATAGATGGTCTGCGCCACCACCACCATGCCCACCAGCAGTCCGAGCGCCGCGCCCATCAACGTCGTAACGCCAGCGCCGGTGCTGAACAGCCAGTAATTCTGGGTCTTCCGGCGCATTTCGGCGTTGGTGTAGACGTCCACGCCGGGTATGGTTTCCTGCAAAGCCTTCTGAACTGCTGCGGCATTGGCGCCGGGGGCGAGCTTGACGAGAAGAAACAGCATCTCGTCCGGGCCGAGGCGCGCGTAGTTCTGCGAGTTCTTAAACGACGTGAAGACGTACGGCGAGGTCGTGAACGACCGGATCGCGCGGGTGAAGCCCACGACACGCGCCCGCTTGCCCTGGATTTCGGCGACGTGCCCGATGCCTTTCACGCCCAGCTTTTCTTTGTACAACTCGTCCACCATCACGGTGTCTTCGCCGCGCAGGTCGTCGACCGAGCCTTCGACGATGTTCCAGGGTCCGCCCATGCCGGAGTTCAGTTCGAATCCGACGATCTGCACCGCTTCCTGGGCGCCGCTGGGCAGTTTCCAGTTCACGAACTGGATGTTGTGCTTCTCTGCCCGCTCGACGCCCGCCACCGAAAGCGCCTTGTAGCGGCGGGATTCGGGGATCGCCGTCGCGCCGTTGACGTGGGGAATGCCCGGAGCCGTGATCCAGAGGTCCGCACCGGAGGCCGCCACGATGTTCGCGGTGGTGTCCAGAAACCCCAGGAACAGCCCGAACTGTATGAGAACCAGAACCAGGGCGAACACAATGCCGGTGAGCGTGACGCTCAGCCGAACTTTGTCGTATACCAGATTTTTCCAGGCCAGATTTGCCAATGCGCTGTCCTCTGAACCCCATAATGAACAGTGTTCAGTGACTGGCGCAAGGAAAATGAACACTGTTCACGGTGAGGATCGGTGAATGGCGAGTTCAGGCCGGTGAATGGCAGGCGAAGTCCGGTCAAAGAAGCGGGCCAAACGCAAAGGCCGGCGGTAGCTGGGTCGTATGGATGACGCAGCCGCCGCCGGCACGAGAGAGATTGAAGGATTTTTGCTACTACTGCTGCTACTGCTACGGACTAGAACGCCATCGAACCGCTGATGCCGTTGGACTGCAGAACGACCTGCATTTTTTCGAGGGCGGCCTTGTGAATCTGGGACACGCGGCTTTCGTTGATACCGAGAACGCCGCCGATTTCCTTCATCGTCATTTCGTTGGTGTAGTAGAGCATGACGACTTTCTGGTAACGCTCGGGCAGCGTCTTCATCGCGATGCCGAGGGCGGAACGGAGCTGTTCCTGCGAACACATGTTGTCGGGCTGGGTTTCGGGCTTGGACGGGAAGTCCGGCGCGGGAAGCTCTTCCTGGTCATTGGCGCGCGTCGAGGCGGAGATGAGGCCGACGTTGCGCAGGTCGATCATCATCTGGCGCCAGCGTTCGACCTCGACGCCCAACTTGGCGGCGATTTCGGCTTCGGTGGGGTTGCGCTGCAGTTCGGCGGCAAGGTCACGGGTGACCGCTTCCACCTGCTTGTGACGGCGGCGAAGATCGCGGCTCGCCCAATCGAGCTGGCGGAGGCTGTCGAGGATGGCGCCCTTGATGCGATGCTTGGCGTAGCTCGAAAACACCACCTGCTTTTCCGGATTGAACTTGCTGGCGGCGTCGAACAGGCCGAGGATGCCGGCGTGGATCAGGTCGTCCAGGTCCACGTGAACCGGAAGATTTTCGTGGACGCGAACGGCGATGGCGCGAACCAGCGGCAGGTGTTCGAGCACCACGCGGTCCCGCCGGGCCTGGCGCGATTCCTTCACCTCGGCAATATCGATCACCGGAGCGGTGACGTACATTTCGGCGGCAACCCGAAGGACGTCTCCCATGGCTTGGATATCGCAGTCGTCGTCCAGGTCGATGACGTCGACAGGCTCTTCATCCAGAATTGGCGCCGCGAGCACGTGCACCTTTTTCTTATCGGCTGCGACCTTGCCGGTTTGGCGCGCAGTTGTGCGGCGCGTCGCCGGTTTGGTGGTGGTGATCGTGACTGCGACTTTGGCGATGGCAACCGCCGCTGCGGACTTTCTCATTTTGAAACTGCCCCCTCAATCCTTCATCTGCTGCTGCGGGCCGATCTCTCTTTTCGGTCCCGCGCCCGGTTGTACCCGGTTTGGCTTGTTCCGTACGGCTTCCTTAAGTGCAATGCCGTGACCAAAATTTGCCACTTGGCGGCAGACGCACCATCCCCTGAACCGGGCGCGCCGCTAGCGTCCAATCCGACAACAACTTAGGCCGGTTGGAAAGCAGATACACGAAGTGCCTTGCGGCCCTAAAGGACTTGGGTCAAGTACCGAAGCGATACTCGGCTAGTACTACGCCGGGTACCGATTTGAAACTTGAGTCCCATAAAGGCACCGGACTCATGTACCGACTGGCTCTATATTTGGAGATTAAAGGCCGGGGCGGCAGAAGTACCTTGGGAAGACACCTGAGAATATGACAGATGAAATCGTAGGTGCTTAAGGACCCCAGGACTAAGGATCTAAGGTAGTAGCGGGTGAGGCGAGGGTGATGGCGTATCCGCACTGGGGTGAAGCAACGAGACGCCTTGTACCGAAGCGGCGGGCCGGATACCTAACAGTTCTTCAATCGTCGGCACCCCATCGACTTGACGTGCCATCGGATGGCTTCGGAGTTTGACTCCCGAAATCAATACATAGGACTGCATTTCCGGCCGCAGCGGATCAAAGCCGTGTTCACCACGCGGATGCGGGTATGGAACCACCGCATCCTTGCCTCGCGACGCTTCGGAGAAGTAATACCCCGGCTTGAGGTCAAAGCATAGCTCGGGCGCGGTGGGTCCCCTATGACCATACCTAGCGGCCATTTCGGGTCCTAAATAGAACCGGGTGAAGTAGCCAGTGGCGGCGAGCTTGGATTGCAAAGTCTTAACCAGTTCCGATTTGGCAAGCGGCTCCACAGTACCTTGCTTCCATGAAGTACTGTTCACAAAAAGACAAGTGGCATTGGCGACCACTTGTTTGTTATCGAACCCGAGGTCGCGCAGGAGGATGGGCATCCGCACCTCGTGTGTGTTGGCGGCCATGCCGTGGTCGCTGGCAAAGACGATGATGTCGCGACGGTGAAGGAACGGCTTGACGAGTTGGGCGAGTCCTTCGTCGAGCGCCGCAAAACCCCACGCCCGATACGCGTCGATGGCGGAAAAGCCGGTGCCGGAGAGGCCGAACCAGGTATGCTCCATGTCGTCCACCACGGGATAGTAGCCAACGAACAGGCGAGGCTTCAGGTGCCGGTCGAGCGCTAGCATCTGCCGCGTCTCCTGGCGGACGACGAGTTCGAAGGTTTCGAGGTAGCGGCGTTCGGCGGTGCCGTCGCCTCCGTCGGCCAGCCGTTTCCCGAATGCGCCGCGAGTATACAGAGAGGTAGCGGAGTTCGGCACAAAAGGACCCGTTTCCGCGGCGAGGTCAAACGTCAGACCGTGGGCGGCCGCTTCCTGGGCCGCCGTGCGGTACAGCAGAAAGTCGTTGGGCGAGTACTCGAACAGGCGAAAGTAGACGGCGGTGCGAATGCCATTGGCTTCGACGGTCAACGGTTCGGAAAAGTGGCGGGCGAGCGGACGCTTGCGAGGTCCCGCGGTCTCCGTCGGAACATGGCGAACCAGGACGCTGCTGTTGGCCTCGCCGAAGCCGATGCGCAGACCCTGGGGCTCGCGACGAATCGTGAAGCGCAACGGACCGTCGATCCATTCGTCGGGATCCTTCAGGTCCTTGGCGGAGATCACGCGGGCGGGCGCCATCGTCCAGGACTGGTAACCGTTCAGCGTAACCGCGCTGCCGGTGCTGCGCTCGTTGAACGGGTACATTTGCGTGGCCTGATAGGCGACAGAAGACACGCCCTGGTTCGAGGCCGTGGTCCAGATGGGGTCGGCGGTGAGCGACTCGGAACGATAGCCGGAGATGGTATCGGTGAGCGCATGCCCGAGTCGCGGGTTGGTGTTCGAATAGATGCCGTTGACGCCTCCCCAGGCGCCGGTGAACAGGGCGGCGTGGCCGGCGGCAGTCTTGCTGGGAAACGTGGTCTGCATGGGCGCGAGGAAGCCGCGCTTGGCCAGACGGCGCAGGGTCTTCATTTCACGGCTGGTGACGGGGTTCGAGGTGAGGTTCTGGTAACCGAGGCCGTCGAGGCTCACAAACAGGACACGCCGGGCGTCCACTGCTGCGGCGGGCTTGGCGTCCGCGGACAAGACAGCGGATATCATGACTGTGAGAATGAAGCCCATTTCCACCAGTTTCACCCGCCGCGATACGTTCCGCTTGGCCGGCATGGCCGCCGCCGCTGCAACCGGCGTACCAGGCCAAGGTCCGGCGGCGACGGAATACCCGGTTGACATCCGCTGCGGCGAATTGACGTTCACCTTTGTGCCGCAGTTGGGATTTGTCCGGCATGTGCGGTGGAACGGTGTGGAGATCCTGAACGGCATCTACGCGGCGGTTCGCGACTCGGTGTGGGGCACGGTTCCGGCACGCATTTCGAACGTCATCGTGCAGACCGAGGCGGAAGAGTTCAAGATCGTGTTCGAGGCCAACTGCCAGCAAGGCGGG